>DATCWW010000285.1:0-2374 GCA_036566145.1 Gemmatimonadales bacterium | reverse complement strand
CGCGGTTCGGCTCGCATCCGGAGCGTCCGCCCGCCGATCTGAACATCCCGCCGCGCCGGCCAAGATGCCGGCGACGAGCAGTAATCCCCGCGCGACGGAACGCTTGGGGATGGATGCGCTGGACCCAGATCGGGAGACACTAGACATGCAGGTTGCTCCGCGACGTGACTATGTCGCTGTTGGACCCAGAGCGATCAGCGCATCGAGCGGCGTGCGACATCATTCAGACGCGGCAACGGCTCGCCAAGTGACAAGGCTAGTGCCGGATATGAGAAACCACTTGAACGCAGAGCGCCCAAGTGGTTGCTGGGTAAGTAGCAGGGGCGGGACTCGAACCCGCGACCCCGGCATTATGAGTGCCGTGCTCTAACCAGCTGAGCTACCCTGCCAGAGGGGCCGGAACCTAGTCCCGCGCATCGCCAAACTCAAGCTACTGCGCGGTGTCTCCCGGCACGATGCGGAAGAGAAACTCCCCCCGCCGGATCATCCCGAACGACTCCCGGGCCACCCGTTCCTGGGTGCGCGGGTCGCGCTGGATGGCCCGCGCCGCCCCCTGCAACGAATCGACCAGACGCTGCAGCCGGTCCACCTGGGCTCGCTCCTCGGCCTCCTCCCGGCGGAGCTGCAGCAGGTGGGTCGTTCCGTATTCCCCGCCCTGGATGGCGAAGTAGAGCGCGAACGCGAGGGCCGCCAGCGCCGCCCAGCGCGCCGGGGTCACAGCGGGTAGAGGTCCCGCCCGGGATAGTGCGCCAGGTCGCCCAGCTCCTCCGCGATCCGGAGCAGCTGATTGTACTTGGCCGTGCGGTCGGTGCGGCTGGCGCTGCCGGTCTTGATCTGCCCCGCCCCGGTCGCCACCGCCAGGTCGGCGATGAAGGTGTCCTCGGTCTCGCCCGAGCGGTGCGAGATGATCACGCCGTAGGCGCTCCCCTTGGCCAGCTCGATGCACTGGAGCGTCTCGGTCAGCGTCCCGATCTGGTTCACCTTGACCAGCACCGCGTTGCCCACCCCTTCCTCGATGCCGCGGCCCAGGCGATCGACGTTGGTGACGAAGAGATCGTCCCCCACGAGCTGCACCCGGTCGTGGAGCCGCTCGGTGAGCAGCGCCCATCCCGGCCAGTCGTTCTCGGCGAGACCGTCCTCGATCGACACGATGGGATAGCGATCCACCCAGCCGGCGTAGAGGTCCACCATCGCCTCGGCGCTGCGGCGGCTGCCGTCGCCCTTCTTGAAGACGTACTCGCCGTCCTGGAAGAGCTCCGACGCGGCCACGTCGAGCGCGATGGCGATGTCGCGGCCGGGCTCATAGCCGGCCGCCTGGATCGCCTGCATGACCACGTCGAGCGCGGCCTCGTTGGACGGCAGCATCGGGGCGAACCCGCCTTCATCGCCCACCGCGGTGGAGAGTCCCATCTTCCCCAGCACCTTCTTGAGCGCATGGAACACCTCGACGCCCATCCGGAGCCCTTCGGGGAAGGTCTCCGCCCCGATCGGCACGACCATGAACTCCTGTGCGTCCACGTTGTTCGACGCGTGCGCGCCTCCGTTCAGGATGTTCATCATCGGGACCGGGAGCACCCGCGCCATGGGGCCGCCGAGATAGCGATACAGAGGCAGGCCACAATCCTGCGCTGCGGCGCGAGCCACGGCGAGCGACACGCTGAGGATCGCGTTGGCGCCGAGCTTCCCTTTGTTGGGCGTGCCGTCGGCATCCATCATCTCCGCGTCCACCGCGATCTGGTCCGCGGCCGGCATCCCCTCGAGGCGGGGGCCCAGCACTTCGTTCACGTTCCGCACCGCCTCGGTGACGCCCTTGCCCACGTACCGCTTGGGGTCTCCGTCGCGAAGCTCCACCGCCTCGTGCTCGCCGGTGGAGGCGCCGCTCGGCACGGCCGCCCGCCCATTGGCGCCGCTGGAGAGGACGACGTCGGTCTCGACGGTCGGGTTGCCCCGGCTGTCGAGAATCTCGCGGGCGTGGACTTCGATGATCGTGCTCATGGCGGCTCGGGTCGGGGGAACGCGGCGCAACCTAGCGGCGCCTCCAAATCAACGGAAGTGGTCGTAGCCCTTGAGCGCGATCGCGCGGCCGGCGAGCGTCGGGTGCACGCCGCTCCCGCGCCGCACCGCGCCGATGCGGGTGAGCGCGAGTCCGGTGGCGCGCTCGAAGGCCAGGGCGTCGTCGCGCCCGAACGCCACGGGGAGCGTCACCAGCAGCTCGTAATCCTCTCCACCCTCCGCCGCGAACTGCTGGACCGACACACCGGCCCGGCGCGCCCCCGCCACCGCGGCGCCGGCCACCGGCACCTGCTCCAGCGCCAGGTCGATCCGCGCCTTCGACGCGGCCGCCAGGTGTCCCGCGTCGGCGCCCAGTCCGTCG
>DATCWW010000509.1:0-8924 GCA_036566145.1 Gemmatimonadales bacterium | reverse complement strand
GCCCCCCGCCTCGCGCCCGCGGTGAGCAGCTCGCTCGGCCCGGTCGGCCGGCCGGCCGCTGCGACCGTCCCCGAGGTGGGCCGCAACGATCCCTGTCCTTGCGGGTCGGGCAAGAAGTACAAGAAGTGCCACGGGGCCGGGCGCTAGCGCCCAGGCCCACCCCGGTGTCCTCCCGGATCCGGGCGTAGACTCTCGATCTACAATCCTCGTCGCCAGTCGAACCGCGCCGTCTTGCCCTGACTCATGCTTCGTCCATGTCAGGCTCGACTCGGGTGACGATGTCGCCGCCCTCTTCCCGGAACGACCGGATTCCGACTGAGGCCGTGAGTAGGCCTCCTCGCCTCTTTGCGGGGCGGGGGCGCTGACCTCGTCCCGAACCCTGGTGCCTCCCGGGACGCCGGCATAGACTTTCCGCCACAGTCCTCGTCCCCGTTTACGCGCGCCGCTTTTCCCAGGCTCATGCTCCGGCTCGAGACCTTGGGCGCACCGGCCCTGGTCCCTGCCGACATCCGCCCCCATCCCCAGCGCCGCGCCTCATCCCCCGGGGTATGCGGCTATCGCACAGGGAGGGATGCCATGTCCCAGATTTCGCGTGCCAGATCGGGTTTGATCGTTGCGGCGGCGCTGATCGGTGGCTGCGGCGGATCCGAAGAGTCGGCCAGCCTGGCGGCCCAGAAGGCCGCGGCCGACTCCGCGGCCGCTGCGGCCTCCGCGCCACGCAAGGTGTCCGGCGTGATGATCGGAAGCCGCGTCGATTCGATCGGCCGGGTGACCGAGCCGACCTTTCAGTTCGCGCCCACGGAAACGGTCTATGTCTCGGTGGGAACCTCGGGCAACACGGGCAGCACCAGCCTCACGGCCGCCTGGCGGTACCAGAGCGGGGAGATCCTCGAGCAATCCACCGAGCAGGTCCGCCCCGGCGCGAACACCGCCTTCTCGCTGGCCAAGCCCAAAGGCCTGAAGCCCGGGACCTACAAGGTCGTCCTGTTCCTGGGTGACGACTCGGTGGATACCAAGGTGTTCGCGGTCAAGAAATGAGCCCCGGCTAACAATCCCGGCCCTGGTGCGTCAGCCCTCCGGCACTCGAAGTCGTCTCCAGTGACCAGGAAGGGTCCATGACGCGTCGCACCACCGTGGTGGCGCTGGCCGGGCTGCTGCTTACCGGCTCCAGCGCGTCGCTTGCCGCGCAAGACATGGCATCGATGGAGCCGGGCCACCGCCACATGAGCTTCACCCCGGCGCGCGCCGGCACTCCCGGTGACAGCGCAAAGGCCCTCGCCGTTGTTCACACGCTGCGAGCCGCCATCGCGCAGTATCCGACGCTCGCCGCGGCGGAATCGGCGGGCTATCGCTCGCGACTCCCCGACGCGATGCAGCAGCGGCGCCGGATGCTGCACGTGGCCCGACCGAAGTCCCGCCCCGGAACGGCCGGGTTCGATCCCGCGGCCCCGCAGGCCCTGCTCTATCGCCGGGACGAGAGCGGCCGGTTCCAGCTCGCCGGCGCCATGTTCGTAGCCCCCGAGGGCGCGACCGAGGAGGATCTCGACGCCCGCATTCCGCTCAGCGTCGCGCGCTGGCATCAGCACCTCGACGTGTGCCTCGGGCCGAAGGGCGAGATGAAGCGCCGCTATCTCCAGGCGACTACGGCATCGGCGTGCGAGGCGGCAGGCGGGCGATTCCGCAGCGAGTCCCGGTACATGGTGCACGTCATGGTGGACTCTGGCGACGATCTCGCGGCGGCATTCCCGCAGCATCCCGACCGCGACTGACTCGATGAGAGGGCTTCCTCGCCTTCCCGCAGGATAAGGCCACCGAGTCCTCGGGCGCCGTCGGTTACTCTCCGGCGATGGCCAGCCCGATGAGCACGCTCCCACCCGCCGACCGTCCGCGCGAGCGCCTCTGGGCGCTCGGGCCCACCGCCCTCACCACGGCGGAGCTGCTCGCCATCGTGATCGGCACCGGAAGGGCCCGGCGCGGCGTCCTGGACGTGGCCGGCGGGTTGCTCGAGCTCAGCGAGGGCTCCCTGCGCCGGCTGTCGCAACGGCCCCGGTCCGAATGGCTTCGCACCGAGGGCATCGGTCCGACCAAGGCCGCCCGCCTGGCCGCGGCCTTCGAGCTCGGCAGCCGGCTTGCTCGGGAAGAACGGCCGCCGCTCCAGCGCATCCGGGAGCCCGAAGACGTCGCGCGCCGGTTCGCCAATCGGCTCCGCGACCTGCAGGTCGAGGAATTCCACCTCCTGGCTCTCGACAGCCAAAGCCAGGTACTCCGGGAGGTCCTGATCACCCGCGGATTGTTGAACAGCTCGCTGGTCCACCCCCGGGAGGTCTTCCGGGCCGCGATCGTCGAGGCGGCGGCCGGGATCATCGTGGTCCACAACCACCCGAGCGGCGATCCCACCCCCTCCGCCGAGGATCGGGCGGTTACCCGGCAGCTGGCGGAGGCCGGGCGGCTGCTGGACCTCCCACTGTACGATCATGTGATCATCGCGGGCGACCGCTACTTGAGCCTGGCGACGGCCGGTCTGCTTTGACCGGGCAGAACTGCAAGAGGCATCGCCAGATAGCCCGGCGGCCCAGGAGCGCCACCGTGCCGCTCCGCCCGGCCGGCCTCCCGGCCTGCGTTGACGCGCCGGGGTTTTCTTCCCATCGTGTGAGTGGACGCGGCGCGTACCGAATCCACCGCTACCGGAAAAACGAGCCCCCGCCTCGCCCCGCCTTTCAGCGGGGAGGGGTCGGGTTCGCTAGACGTGCGCCTGCCGTCGCTACCTTACACTATGGAGCAAGACGCAGCGACCCCATGACCTCGATCCTCCCCGAGCTCGCCCCCGAGCTCATGGTCGTGCTGGAGCGGCACGCCGACCGGCTGGACGTCGATCTCATCGATCGCGCCCTCCGCTTCAGCGCGTCCGCCCACCGGGGGCAGAAGCGGATGTCGGGGGAGGACTTCATCTCGCACAGCATCGCCGTCGCCCTGATCCTGGCGGAGCAGCTGCTGGATACCGCCACGATCGCCGCGGCACTCCTGCACGACGTGGTCGAAGACTCCGACGTCCGCTCGGAGGACATCGCCCGCGAGTTCGGGGTCGAGATCGCCGGCATCGTGGACGGGCTCACCAAGATCAGCTCGCTCACCTTCCGCTCCTCGGCCGAGGAGCAGGTCGAGAACTACCGCAAGCTGCTGCTGAGTATCGCCAAGGATGCCCGGGTCATCATCATCAAGCTGGGCGACCGGCTGCACAACATGCGGACGCTGGAGCACCTCCCGCCCGAGCGGCGGCACCGGATCGCGCTGGAGACCCGCGAGATCTACGCGCCGCTGGCGCACCGCTTCGGCATGGCCGGCATCAAGGCCGAGCTGGAGGACCTGGCCTTCAAGTTCCTGGAGCCCGACGAGTATCGCGACCTGGTGAACCAGGTGGCGGCGAAGCGGGCGGTGCGGGAGCAGACCATCCTCAAGCTCAAGACCCCGCTGGACCACGAGCTCAAGCGGGCCGGCATCGACTGGTACGAGGTCACCGGGCGGCCCAAGCATCTCTGGTCGATCTACCAGAAGATGCGCAAGCGGAACAAGGCCTTCGACGAGATCTACGACCTCATGGCCATCCGGGTCATCGTGCGGACGGTGCCCGAGTGCTACCACGTGCTCGGCATCATCCATCACAACTGGACCCCGATCCAGGAACGGATCAAGGACTACATCGCGAGCCCCAAGTCCAACGCGTACCAGTCGCTGCACACCACCATCTTCGGGCCCGGCGGCCAGCTCTTCGAGGTGCAGATTCGCACTCAGGAGATGCACCGCACCGCCGAGTTCGGTATCGCGGCGCACTGGCTCTACAAGCGGGACGGGAAGACGGACGAGCTGGACCAGCACCTGGGCTGGTTCCGCCAGCTCCTCGAGCTGCAGCAGGACACCCACAGCCCCGAGGAATTCCTCGAGTTCCTCAAGGTGGACCTGTACCAGGACGAGATCTTCGTGTTCACCCCGCAGGGCGACGTCAAGCGGCTGCCCAAGGGCTCCACCCCGATCGATTTCGCCTTTCACGTCCACACCGAAGTGGGCCACCACTGCCAGGGCGCCAAGATCAACGGCCGGATCGCGCCGCTGCACCGGGAGCTCAAGAGCGGCGACACGATCGAGATCCTCACCAGTCCCACGGCCAAGCCGAGCCGCGACTGGCTGAGCCACGTTCGCACGGCGCGCGCCCGGCACAAGATCAAGCAGTGGATCAACCACGAAGAGGAGAAAGTCAGCCTCACGCTGGGCCGGGAGATCCTCGCGCGGGCCGCCGGGACGCTCTCGCTGGCCGACGGCCGAGGCCTGGAGATCGCCGTGGGGCGAGGAGACGTCCCCATCGGACAGGTGATCCGGGCGCTCTACCCCGAGCTCGACGCGGAGGACCTGCAGGAGCCCAAGCCCACGGTATTCGGGCGGGTCATCGACCGGATCCGGCTGGGGCGGGGGATCAAGATCCAGGGCGTGGACGGGCTCATGGTGCGGTACGCCCAGTGCTGCCAGCCGGTGCCGGGGGATTCGGTGGTCGGCTACGTGACCCAGGGCCGAGGCATCTCGATCCACCGGTCCGACTGCCCCAACCTGCTCACTCTCTCCGCGGAGGAGCGGCGGGTCGAGATCGACTGGCAGGAGAGTCAGGGCGAGTCGTTCGCCGTGCGGCTGGCGGTCACCGGCGAGGACCGGCGCGGCCTCTACGCCGACATCATGGAGGCCATCAGCCAGACCGGCACCAACATCAGGGCCGCCGACATCCGCACCCGCGACGGGACCGTGTTCGGCACCATCTTCGTCGAGGTCGACAACCTGCCGCACCTCGCGAAGGTGCTCAAGGCGGTGCGCAAGGTGAAGGGAGTCACCGAGATCGAGCGGCGGGAGGCCCCCACCACCTGATCCGTCCTGTGACTTCGGTCACCGCCATTCCGTGGTTCCCGCTCCATACTCTCCGGGCTCCTCACTATCCAAACTCAACCCGACCCGACCTATGAGCTCTCTCCTGGATACGCTCAGCGGGCACCTGGACGACCAGTCGCTCCGCCGGATCAGCGGCGCGCTGGGCACCGACCAGGGTGCCACCAGCAAAGCGCTCGCCGCGGCGGTGCCCCTGCTGCTCGCCGGCCTGGCGCGGAATGCCGCCCAACCCGGCGGAGCCCAACAGCTTCATGATGCCCTCGCGCGCGATCACGACGGCAGCGCGCTCGACAGCCCGCCGCCGGGGGCTACCCCCGACGGCGACGCGATTCTCGGACACATTCTCGGCGACCGGCGCCCCGTGGCCGAGCGCGGGATTGCCGGCGCGTCGGGGCTGGACATCTCCAAGGTGGGCCCGTTGCTCAGCATGCTCGCGCCCGTGGTCATGGGCGCGCTGGGACGAGCCCGGAGCCAGGGCAACCTGGGCCCCGGGCAGCTATCCGAGGTGCTGACCCAGGAGGGAGCGACGCTAGGGGGCTCGTCCGGCATCATGGGCCTCGTCGCCGGCCTGCTCGACCGGGACCACGACGGCTCCATCACGGACGACGTCGGCGGCATGCTGGGGAATCTGTTCCGCCGCAGCTGAGAGCGGCGGTGAACGACCTGTCAGTCAGGAGGCGTTATGCCGGATGCGAAGCAACCCAAGGCGGACTTTTCGGACGTGGAGGGCGGCAGCTCGTCCACGGCGCCGGCCCCTTCCGGGCGAAGCTACACCGTGGTGAAAGGCGACAGCCTCTCCAAGATCGCCAAGCATCTGTACGGTGACGCGCAGAAATGGCGGAAGATCTACGAGGCGAATCGCGACCAGATCAAGAATCCGGACCTCATCTATCCGGGTCAGACCTTCACCATTCCCGACGCCTGACCCGGGCCAGGAGACACGCTCATGCGCACGCTACACGGCAGGCTCTATCTGCTGGTGATCCTGGGAGGGGCCGTCGGGGTGGTCGGGTGCAAGAAGGGGGCTCCGCCTCCGTCCGAAACCGGCGCCGCGGATACCGCGGCGGCCGCCCCGGCGCCGGCCGCGCCCGAGGCCTTCGCCGTCGCGGAGGTCACGTTGGGGAAGGCGATCGGCACCGACAAGCGGGTGGCATCGCCCAGCACGACGTTCGGGCCGAAGGATACGATCTATGCCTCGGTCGCCACGACCGGCTCGGCGCCGAGCAAGACGCTCACGGCGAAGTGGACCTTCCAGGATGGTCAGACCGTCAAGGAGGGGAGCGAGACCATCGCACCGACCGGCCCCGCGGTCACCGAGTTCCACATGGCGAAGCCGAGCGGGTGGCCGGTCGGTAAGTACAAGGTGGAGATCTCGGCGGACGGCACGCCGGCCACCACCAAGGAGTTCGAAGTCAAGAAGTGACGGGGTAACCGCCCGAGCCGGACGTCAGCGCGCGAAGGTGTCGCAGGCGTCCGGCCGTCCCGCCTCCATTCCCGCCTTGAACCACTGCATCCGCTCCGCCGAGGAGCCGTGGGTGAAGGCCTCGGGCGCCACCGCCTGACCGCTCATTTGCTGGATCCGGTCGTCGCCGACGGCGGCGGCGGCGTTGAGTCCCTCCTCGATGTCGCCCTGCTCCAGCGAATCGCGCGCCTCGTGCGCCCAGACGCCGGCGTAGCAGTCAGCCTGCAGTTCGAGACGGACCGACAGCTCGTTGGCCAGATCGGGTCGGCGGCTCCGGCCTTCCTGCACCTTGGCCTCGGTGCCGAGCAGCTTCTGCACGTGGTGGCCGATCTCGTGGGCCAGCACGTAGGCCTGCGCGAAATCGCCGGGGGCGCCGAAGCGGCTCTTGAGCTCCTGGTAGAAGCCCAGGTCGATGTACACCCGCTCGTCGCCCGGGCAGTAGAACGGCCCCGTGGCGGACTCGGCGAACCCGCACGCCGACTGGATCGCGTCGCGGAACAGCACCAGCTTGGCCGGACGGTATTGCGCCCCGTAGCGGGGTAGGACCTGGGCCCAGTCATTCTGGGCGTCGTCCAGGACGAACGAGACGAACGACTTGAGCTGCTCTTCCTCCGGCGTGGTCGCCGCCGGCGGGGACTGCGCCGTCTCCGACCCGGGCGAAACGCCGCCCGCGCCCACCAACTGGAAGAGGTCGCGCTTGAAGATGAGGCTCAGGACCAGCAGGATCACGAAGGTGCCGATGCCCATGCCGCCGGCACCGCGCATCATGCCGCGGCCACCTCGGCGATCTTCCACGTTGCCGCTTTGGTACCCGGGGGTCCAGCGCATCGCTTGCTCCTCGAGAGGTGCTGCACCAAAATACTGCGCCCGGGGAACGCCGCCTGCCAATGGCGCCCCCGGGAGGGCGTGAGCCGGGTCACCGCCCCCGGCGCCAGACGCCCGCCATCGTGTTCCGTCCCCCATGGGGAGAGCGGTTCCGGACCTCAACTAGGCCAGGAGGCCTCGCATGAACGGTATCTCCCGACTGCTGCTGGGCGCATTGGTGCTGGGCGCCGCCTGTCAGGGCAAGCCGGAGCGCTCGCCCGAGGAAACGGCGGCGATCGATTCGGCGCGAGCCGCGGCGAACGACAGTGCCGCCGAAGTGAACTCCAAGGAGCTCAAGATCGCCGGCGTCATGATCGGCCGCCAGCTCGGCGCGAACGATCTCATTATCGACCCCACCTTCCAGTTCGCGCCCACCGACACGGTGTTCCTCTCCGTGGCCACGGTCGGGTCGCCCGACAGCGCGGCGCTGTCCGCGGTCGTCATCGGTCAGAACGGGAAAGTGGTCGATTCCACGTCCCAGACCATCAAGCCGAAGGGGCACGCGACGACCGCGTTCCGAAACGCACCCGACAAGGGCTGGAAGCCCGGCACCTACCGGGTGACGCTCTATGCGGACGGCGACTCGGTGGACGCCAAGACCTTCGCGGTGAAGAAATAGCCGATGACTCGCCGGGGCCCTCCCCGGCGAGTTACTTTGGGGCATGCCTCAGCACTGGATCCTCAAGACCGAGCCGTCCGACTACTCGTTCGCCGATCTCGAGCGCGACCGCCGGACCCGCTGGAGCGGGGTCAGCAACCCGGTCGCGCTCAAGCATCTCAGGTCCATGGCGCAGGGCGACCCGGTCATGATCTATCACACCGGCGACGAGAAGCGCATCGTGGGGCTCGCCCGGGTCGCCGGCGCGCCCTATCCCGATCCCGACAAGGGCAACGAGCGGCTCGCGGTGGTGGATGTCTCGGCCGATGCCGCGCTACCGGCGCCGGTGACGCTGGCGGCGATCAAGGCCGACCCGGCCTTCGCCGAGCTCGCCCTGGTGCGCCAGGGGCGCCTGTCGGTGGTGCCGGTGCCGGAGCCGCTCTGGAAACGACTGCTCAAGATGGCGGGCCGGTAGGGCCGCCAGGCCCGAACAAATCCCGGCAGCCCTGTTATATTCCCCTGTCTATGCCGTCACCCCACTTCGAGGTCATCGCCCCGTTTCAACCCGCCGGCGACCAGCCCAAGGCCATCGCCGAGCTGACCGCCGGGCTTCGCCGGGGAGACCGATATCAAACGCTCCTCGGTGTCACCGGGTCGGGCAAGACCATGACCCTGGCTCACACCATCGCCAACTACGGCAAGCCGACCCTGGTCCTGTCCCACAACAAGACGCTGGCGGCCCAGCTCTACGGCGAGCTGCGCCAGTTCCTGCCCCGGAACGCGGTGGAGTACTTCGTCAGCTACTACGACTACTACCAGCCCGAGGCCTACGTTCCGGCCACCGACGTATACATCGAGAAGGACGCCTCGATCAACCAGGACATCGAGAGCCTTCGGCTCCGCGCCACGTCGAGCCTGATGGAGCGGGAGGATGTCGTCATCGTCGCCACCGTGAGCGCCATCTACGGGTTGGGCGATCCGGTCGAGTATCGCAAGCTGATGGTGACCGTGACGCGGGGCGAACAGCGGGGACGCGACGAGGTGCTCGCCGAGCTGGTGCGGATCCAGTACGGCCGG
>DATCWW010000504.1:0-21967 GCA_036566145.1 Gemmatimonadales bacterium | reverse complement strand
GCGAGCCGCTGGCGGAGCGGCAGGCGGTGGCCCAGCAGGAGGTCGACGACGCGAGGACTGAGGCCGAATCGGCTCGGGCGGCGCTGGACGAGGCCCGCAAGGACCGTGAGGACGCGGTCGTGCGGGCCGAGATCTCCGGCCGGGTGGGACGGACGCGCCTCGAGGTGGGCGCCCGGGTCACCGGCCCCTCCGACCTACTCACTACGGTGGAGCAGCTCGATCCGGTGTACGTCAGCTTCCGGCCCTCGTCCCAGGATCTGCTGCGCTGGCGCGGTGACACTGCCTCGGCGCGTCTGATCCGGCCCGGAAGCGACCTCCGGGTTCACGTGGTCCTCCCCGACGGCACCGAGCTGCCCCGCACCGGAAAGCTGGGTTACGTGAGCCCCTCGCTCGATCCGGAGACGGGGACCCAGGAATTCCGCGCTACCTTCGCCAACCGCGACCTGGTGCTGGTGTCCGGCCAGTTCGTCCGGGTGCGGCTGGAGGGGTTCGTCCGGCGGGATGCGCTGGCGATCCCGGCGCGCGCGGTCCAGCAGTCGCTGGGGCGCCAGTTCGTGCTGGTCGTGTCCAAGGGCGATACCGTCCGGAGCCAGGACGTCACGCCGGGTCCCTGGAGCGGCGAGAGCTGGATCATCGAGAAGGGGATCGCGCCGGGCGACCGGGTGATCGTCGATGGCGTGCAGAAGACGATGCCGGGCGGCGTGGTGCATCCGGTCCCCGCGGCGGACACTGCCGCGACCGGTGACTCCGCCGGCACGGCGCGGGCGGCCGACTCCTCCAGCGCCACCGCGGAGGAGGAATCATGAGCCGCCCGCCCGTCCAGCAGGACCAGGAGGTCCGCTACTTCTTCATCCGCCGGCCGGTGCTCGCCGCGGTGATCTCGATCGTGATCGTGCTGCTGGGACTCTTCGCGCTGCTCCGGCTGCCGGTATCCCGCTATCCCCAGATTACTCCGCCCGCGGTGCAGGTGAGCGCCAGCTATCCCGGCGCCACGGCCGAAGACGTGGCCCAGGCGGTGGCCGCCCCGATCGAGCAGCAGCTCTCGGGCCTCGACGGCCTGCTCTATTACAAGTCGTCCAACTCCAGCAACGGAGTGATGAACCTCCAGATCTACTTCGACATCGGGCGCGACCAGGACCTGGCGGCGGTCGACGTCCAGAACGCGATCAAGGTGGCCGAGCCTCAGCTACCCGAGGAGGTGCGGCGGCAGGGCGTGGTGATCAAGAAGGCGCAGACCGACATCCTGCTGGTCGCGTCGCTCACCTCGAAGGATCCGCGGTACGACGCGACCTTTCTGGCCAACTACGCCAAGCTGTACATCGTAGACGAGCTCAAGCGGCTCAACGGCGTGGGCGACGCCAGCGTATTCGGCGGGCTCGACTTCGCCATGACGATCCGGCTGGACCCCGACCGCATGACCCAGCTCGGCATCACGGTGGGCGACGTCCGCGACGCGGTGCAGGAGCAGAACGCCACCAATCCCGCCGGGACCCTGGGCCGCGAGCCATCGCCGCCGGGCACCGAGCTGACTCTCCCGGTGACCGCGCAGGGTCGGCTGGAGACCCCGGAGCAGTTCGCCAACATCATCGTGAAGGCCCGGGAGGACGGCTCCCTGGTCCGGGTCGGTGACATCGGCACGGTCGAGCTGACTTCACAGAACCTGGACCTGGTCGGCCGGCTGGAAGGCCATCCGACGGCCAACATCCTGCTCTATACTCGGCCCGGCGCCAATCAGCTGCAGGTCAAACAGGCCTTCCTGGCCCGCATGGACGAGCTGGCCCGCGGCTTTCCGGAAGGGGTGACCTGGACCATCCCGTTCGACACCACACCGTTCGTCACCGCCAGCATCCAAGAGGTCACCAAGACCCTGCTCGAGGCGATGGCGCTGGTGACGCTGGTCGTGTTCCTCTTCCTCCAGAGCTGGCGGGCCACGCTCATTCCGGTGCTGGCGGTGCCGGTCAGCATCATCGGCACGTTCCTGGGGCTCTCGTTCCTGGGCTACTCGGTCAACGTCCTGACCTTGTTCGCGCTGGTGCTCGCCATCGGCATCGTGGTGGACGACGCCATCGTGGTGATCGAGAACTGCGAGCGGATCATGGACGAGGAGAAGGTGCCGGCGCGGATCGCGGCCGACCGGGCCATGCGCCAGGTGAGCGGTGCGCTGATCGCGATCGTGCTGGTGCTCTGCTCGGTGTTCATTCCGGTCGGCTTCCTGGGCGGGATCACCGGCACCATGCTCCGGCAGTTCGCGGTGACGCTGGTGATCGCGGTGGTGCTGTCCGGCATGGTGGCGCTGACCCTCACGCCGGCGCTCTGCGCCCTGCTGCTCAAGGACACGCCGCACGCCACCCACAACCGGTTCTTCCGCCGGTTCAACGACTGGTTCGACCGGACCACGTCGCGCTACGTCGGCGGGGTGGGCCGGGTGCTGCGGCGGCCGCGGACCTTCCTCGCCGCGTTCGCGGTGCTGCTGGCGCTCGCCTTCGTGCTCTACCGGCGGGTGCCGAGTTCCTTCATCCCGACCGAGGACAAGGGCTTCTTCGTGGTCGCGATCCAGCTGCCCGACGGGGCGTCGCGGCAGCGCACCGACAAGGTGGTCGAGCAGGTCGAGGGGATTCTGCGCAAGGAGAAGGGGATCCGGACCTTCGCGGCACTGGTGGGCTTCAACCTCCTGGCCCAGGCGAATCAGTCCAACGGCGCCACGATGTTCGTCCTGCTGCAACCCTGGGACGAGCGCGGCAAGGAGGACCAGCTCGACGCCATCCTGGGCCGGGTGAACGGCCAGCTCTTCGGGCTCAGGAACGCGCTCGCGTTCGGGTTCAACTTCCCGGAGATTCCCGGCCTGGGCTCGACTGCGGGACTGGAGCTCAATCTTCAGGCCCGGAGCGGGCAGGACATCGCGACTTTCAACCGCCAGGTGCAGGCGGCGGTGGCGGACATCGGCAAGCTCCCCGAGACGCCCAGCGCCGCGACCACCTTCCGGGCGGAGGTGCCGCAGGTGTACGTGACCGTCGACCGGGAAACGGCCAAGGCCCGCGGGGTCAAGCTGGGCGACCTCTTCGCCACCCTGCAGGCCATGCTGTCAGCGCTCTACATCAACGACTTCAACCTCTACGGCCGCACCTATCGGGTCCAGGCGGAGGCGCAGCCCCGCTTCCGCCAGAGTCCCGATGATATCGGCCGCCTCTTCGTGCGCGCCGAAGACTCCGATAACAAGGAGATGATCCCGCTCTCGGCGCTCACCAAGGCCGAGTTCCGCGCCGCGCCCAGCGTGCTTACCCGATTCAACGGGTTCACCTCCGCCCTGGTGACCGCCGCGGCGCCGCCGGGCGTGAGCTCCGGGCAACAGCTCGACGCGGTCGAAAGGCTGCTCAACAGCAAGTACGCCGCCGAAGGGGTGGGCTACGGTTACAGCGGCCAGTCCTTCCAGGAGCGCGCGTCCAGCGGCCAGGGAGGCCTGGTGTTCGGGCTGGGCCTCATCCTGGTGTTCCTGGTGCTCGCCGCCCAGTACGAGAGCTGGTCCATTCCCTTTGCCGTCATCCTCGGCGTGCCGTTCGGCGTGTTCGGCGCGTTCCTCGGGGTCTGGCTCAGAGGGCTTCCCAGCGACATCTACTTCCAGGTGGGGCTCATCACGGTGGTCGGCCTCGCCGCCAAGAACGCCATTCTGATCGTGGAGTTCGCCAACGATCTCCGCAGTCGGGGCCTGAGCGTCGTGGAGGCGGCGGCCGAGGCGGCCCGGGAGCGTTTCCGGCCGATCCTCATGACCTCGTTCGCGTTCATCTTCGGCGTGGCCCCGCTCATGGTGGCGGGCGGAGCCGGCGCGGCGAGCCGGCACAGCCTCGGCACCGGGGTGTTCGCCGGGATGCTGACCGCGACCATGGTCGGCATCTTCTTCATCCCGTTGTTCTTCGCGCTGATCCGCCGAATCAGCGAGCGGTTGGGGCGGCGCGAGCCGGTGACGCCGAGTCCGGAGCCGGCCGGAGAGCGGGCATGAGCGGTCGCTGGACCCGGCTTCTGAAGCTGGGTCCGGCGGTGCGGATCTACAGGGCTCCGGGGTAAGCTCGGCGCAGTGAAGCTAGCGGGCGTCGGGGCCAAGCAGCCGACGATACTCGCCGGAGATGATGCGGTAGCACTCGCAGGCCAGCCGCTCCAGCCCGTCGCGGTTGAGCAAGAGGATCCGGCCAGGCGTCGCGCGGATCAGCCCCGCGGTCTGGAGCTTCCCCAGCTCGCCGGTCACCGTCGCGCGGCGCATGCCGAGCATCTGGCTGATGAACTCGTGCGTGACGGGGAACTCGGCCCGGGCGAAGCGGTCCTGGCAGGTGAGCAGCCAACGCGCGAGGCGGCGCTCGGCGTGGTGATGGCAGTTGCACACCGCGCTCTGTCCGGTCTCGGTGACGAAGGCCTGCACGAAGCGCATCAGGAGCCGGCGAAGCTCGGGCTGATGCGCGGCGACCTCGCGGAAGGCGGCGGCGGAGATCCGCTCCGCCTCGCCGGGGAGCTGCACCACCGCGGCCTGCGACGCCTGGCCATCGCCCAGAAACACCGGCACCCCCACCATGCCGAAGCGTCCCACCGCCGCGATTTCGACGTCCTCGCCTTTGCCCGCCTGGCCCACGATGGACACCAGCGCCGTGACCGGAAAGAGCACGTCGGTGATGGGCTGGTGGGCGTTCCACAGGATCTGACGCTGCACCAGCGACACGCGCGTCAGGTGCGGCTGCAGCGCCGACCGGGGGCCCGCAGGAAGCATCGCCAGCAGTGAGTTGTCACCGCCCATGTCCATTGCGCTTTCCGGTTTAGCGTGTCGGGAGCCCCGAGCCTAACCGCAGTCGTGTCCGGCGTACAGTAGAATGCGATGGTCGTGGTGTCAGGCATCGTACAGGCCGTACTATTGCGTACCTACGGTATCGTCGGGAAGAACCTTCGGCGCAACATCGCGAGCACGTCCGGCGTGAGACCGGGTGGATCGAAGGCCACCGCGACTTCGCCGCCGCCGTGCCGCACGACGCGGCCGCGGACCGGAATCACCGCGTCGGCGTCGAGTCGGAGCTCGCCCTCGACCCGGCTACCCGCGGCGGGGACCGGTTCGGCGGGCCCCAGCACGTAGCGCAGGCCCGTCGTGCTCACGTCGAGGAGCGGCGTCCGCTGCCCGATCCCGCCGGACGTGGGCGGAGGCAGCGGGAGCCGCGGCGCGGCTCGGCGCTCCTGATGATTGCGGATGAGCGCCGCGCGCTCGGCGTCGATCACCTCCGGTCCGGGCCAGCCGCCTTCCGGAAAGACGGCGAGCCCGGCGCGATCGATCCGGCGGATGCGTCCCGACACGGTCATCCGGCCACCGGTCCTGAGCTGAAGAACCCCGACCACATGCTGGCCCGCTTCCCAGACACGACCGGCGGGCGCGGGCTCGATCCGAAGCCCGCCGAGACCGAGATCGCGCACGGCGCACCGGAGGCCATCCAGCTCAAACAGCCCTGGTGCCGTCCTGCGGTATTCGGCTCTTGGCGTCACCCGACGGTCCAGCAGGCGTTCCCCACCGCGCCGTACCCACGTCATCCGCTGGTCTCCCCTATCTTTGGGCTGGTACAACACGTAGGTGCGCTGCAGGCCCGTCGTCAACCACCACGCCACCCCGACCGTGCCAGGCCCACTCACCGGTATTCGCGTCCTGGACCTCACCCGTGTCCTCGCCGGCCCGCTCTGCACCATGGCGCTCGGCGATCTGGGCGCCGACGTCATCAAGGTGGAGCGGCCCGGCACCGGCGATGAGACCCGTGGCTGGGGACCCCCGTTCGATCCCACGGGGCAGAGCGCCTACTTTCTCGCGGTCAACCGGAACAAGCTGAGCGTCGCCCTCGACCTCGATCTCGAGGCCGACCGCGGGATCCTGCTCCACCTCCTGGCCGGCGCCGACGTCGTGGTGGACAACTTCCTGCCCGGCACCCTGGAGCGCCGGGGGCTCGAGCCCGTGGCGCTGCTCCGATCGCACCCACGGCTCGTCTGGTGCACCCTGACCGGATTCGACAACGACCCGTCGCGGCCCGGCTACGACTTCGTGGTTCAGGCCGAGTCGGGTTGGATGGCGATTACGGGGGAGCCCGATGGGGCGCCGATGAAGATCGGGGTGGCGCTCGCCGACGTCGTCGCCGGCAAGGACGCCGCAATCGCCATTCTCGCCTCGCTGGCAGGCCGCGGCACCGAGCGCTCCGCCGAGGACCGGCGGCTCACGGTGTCGTTGGCCCATTCCGCCACCGCGGCGCTGGTGAACGTGGCACAGAACGCGCTGGTCGGCGGCACCGAGCCGAAGCGGTGGGGCAACGGACACCCTAACCTGGTCCCCTATCAGCTCTTCGATACGGCCGACCGGCCGCTCGCGCTGGCCGTCGGCAACGACCTCCAGTGGCTCGCCTGCTGCCGGGTGCTCGGTCTCGAACGGGAGGCCGCCGACCCGCGCTTCGCGACCAACGGGGGTCGGGTGCGTCATCGCGCCGACGTGGTCTCCGCGGTAGCCGCGGCGCTCCGTGGTCGGCCCTCGGCGGATTGGCTGGCTCGACTCGCCGCCGCCGGAGTTCCCGCCGGCGTCGTGCGTCAGGTTTCGGAAGCCCTCGCCGACGTGGCCGCCGACGCCCGACATGGGATTTCCCCCCGACCCCCCGCCACCGTGCGTCGGGCGCCGCCCGGTCTGGACCAGCACGGGCAGGCAATTCGCCGCCTTGGCTGGGACGCCTGCGGCCTCCCGTCGCCATAGACGTCCGAACACGAAGCGGCCCGACCGGAGCAGATCCAGCCGGGCCGTGATGACTCGCCGCTCCAGCGTCTAGCGCTTCGCGCCCACCCGCAGGGTGCTGTCCGCCGGCGTCAGGCGGTCCACCGCCCACGCCTCCATCCGGTAGATCGTGGTAGCGCTGTCCGCCCGGACCCAGAACCCCTGGGCGGTGGAATCGAACGCGAGCCGGAGGAGCGGTGCACCGTCGGCGCGCAGCAAGGTCACCCGGCGGTCCGGGCGATCGAACCGCGCCGAGTCCGCCTGGGCGGACGACGCGAACCCGGCGGCGTCGATCTCGCCGAAGGCCTGGCGAAGACGACTGACCGCCGCGGTGTCGACCGAGCCGCCGGGAGCCAGCGCCCAGCCTTTCTCCCCCTTGCTCACCTTGTAGGCGCGGGCGCCCCGCTGCACCTGGATTGTGGCGATGCTGTCTACCGGCACCGAGGCGATGCGATGGTCCCGCCAATCGTCGGCGCCTCGCTCGAGCAGCCCGGCGAGCGCGCCCGACAGCAGATACACCTGGGGCTGGTTCGCCAGGCGGAAGTAGCCGCCGTCCAGGTCGGTGCTGCGGTGCCCGGCAATGAACTCGCCCACCAGGGAATCCCTGCGGAGCAGCCGCACCCGGGTGCCGCCCGTGCTGTCCACCCCGAGACCGGCGTGGGAGGCCGGCCGCTCGGCCACGAGCTCGGGGCGAGCAGTGGTGTCCGCCAGGGCGGTGAAGAACTCGCCCACGGCGGTCCGTGAGGCCGCATGACCGTTCACCGTCCAGGTACTGTCGCGGCGGGCCAGAATGACGGTGTCGGCCGGCTTGACGATGCGGACGGTGTCCACCGTGCCGATCGGGGGAGCCGGGAGGCGGAAGCGCTCCGTGGCGGCCGGGGCAGTCTCGGAGTGGCGGCGGCCGAGCGCGGCGCCGCCCCAGAGGAGCAGGAGCACGCCGAGCAGCATGGCCAGCCGGGCCAGGGTTCGGGCGCTCATGCCGCCGTTCCCGGGGCGGCCACCAGCGGCCGGTACGGCTCCCGGGTACGCCGCCGGCGCCGGATGATGCGGGCGGCGCCGAACAGTGCCACCAGCAGCGGCAGCCCGATCAGGTTGAAGTACTTGACGCCTTCTCGCTCGGCGGCGCTCTGGAACATGAGCGCGGGCGGGCGGCGATCCTTGGAGCGGATCGCGATCAGCGCCTCGTCCTGGGCGAGCCAGTCCACCGCGTTGAGGGTGAACGCGAGGTTCTCCGGGGCCGAGTGGACGAAACGGTCGGTGGCGAAGTCGAGGCTCCCCACCACCACCAGCCGGCCGCGGGCACCCTTGGCGGTGTCCGCCGGCGCGACCATGGCGGCGAGCAGCCGGGGCTTGAGGTCGTTCTGGGGGAAGTCCTGGCTCGGCGCCACGGACGTCATCGCGGTGAACGCGCCGCCCGCCCGGCTGGAGACGAAGAGCGGGGTGATGGTGCCCTTGGCCGCGCCGGTGGTATCGATGGTGCTGGCCCAGGTGAGCACCACCGACCCCACATCCTGGTTCACCGGCGAGAGCCGGCTGCTCTGCGCCCGGATGAAGAAGGGATACACCTGCAGCACCCGGCCGAAGTCGCTCGGCAGGGGGATCACCTCGTTGGCGAGCAGATCGTAGGCCATGTCGGAGCGGATCTGCACCCCGAATGGCTTGAGCACGGCGTTGAACGGCACCGGCCGCGGGAGCGCGGTCGGCATCTGGTCGGACATCTGCATGCCGGGGGCGAGCACCAGGGCGCTGCCGCCCCGGTTGAAAAAGGCCTGGAGCCGGTCCTGCTGCGTGGCGGTCAGGCTGTCGGGCGTCCCGGCCAGCACCAGCGCCATCACGTCGGGTCCGGGCTGGGTGCTGTCGGCCAGGTCGATGTTGCGCACTTCATACGAATGCCGGAGCTGTTCCTGCATCTCGGTGAAGGCCTGGTCGGGGCCCCGCTGCTGCGCCACGAACCCGATCACCGGCTTCTTGGCCCGGGTGAGCTGCCGGATGGTCGAGGCGAGGCGGTACTCCAGGTCATCGGTGCGCTGCACCAGCGGAATCGTCTCGGTCTGGCTGCCGTGCTGGATCGCGAGCGCGAGATACCCCTCCTTCACCTGCAGCTCCGACTCCCCGATCACGTTGAACTGCACCGGCTGGATGCCGAGGTTCTGCGCGTCCCGCTTGGCCGCGGGGTCCTCGGCGGGATCGCGCTCCACCACGCGGATCCGACCGTTCCCCGCGCTCCGGAGGTCGTGGAGCAGGTCGTCGAGATCACGCTTCATCAGCGCGACCTCGGTCGGCAGCTCCTTCGATGCGAAGACCTTGACGGTCACCAGATCGTCCAGGTTCCGGGCGATCTCCCGCGTCGCAGGCGAGAGGGTGTACGCCTGCCCCGGGGTCAGGTCGAGCCGGCCGCCGATGTAGCTGCCCAGCAGGTTCACCACCACCAGCGAGGTCACGAGCATGGCGACGCCCAGGCGGAGTCGCGCCCGGGTGCCGGTTGCCGGCGCCAGCTTCCGGCTCAGCAGCGCGCCGTAGGCGAGGGCCAGGAAGATCCCCGCCAGGGAGAGGAAGTAGATCACGTCGCGGAGATCGATGACTCCGCGTCCCATGCTCTCGAAGTGCGAGAGCACCCCGATCCGCGCCGCGGCGGCGCCGAGCAGAGGGGGCAGGCCGACGATGAGCGGGTCCAGCCCCAGGAGCACCAGCAGGAACATGACCCCCGCGGCCAGGATGAAGGCGGTGATCTGGCTGCGGGAGAGGCTCGAGGCCCAGACACCGATGCCGGCCAGCCCGGCCGCGAGGAGCGCCGCCCCGACGTACTGCGCCACGATGGTGCCCCACTGCAGGTCGGCCCCGACCGCGAGCCCGAGTGGAATGGCCAGGGTGAGCGCGAGCGCGGTCCAGAGGAAGAGCACCGAGCCCAGATACTTGCCGAGCAGCAGCTCCAGCTCGCTCAACGGCTGGGCCAGCACCACTTCGATCTGGCCGCTCCGGATGTCCTCGGCCAGCGCCCGCATGGTGACGGCGGGCACGAAGAAGAGGAACTCCCAGGGCAGCAGGTCGAGCATCGGGCGCAGGCTCGCCGTCTGCGACAGGAAGGCCTGGCGGAAGAAGAGGAACCCGTTGATCGCCAGGAAGACCACCAGGAGGACGTACCCGGTCGGGAGGTCGAAGAGCGCGCGCAGCTCGCGGCGCGCGACGGCCCAGATGCGCCTCATGCGGGCTCCTGGTCGGTGGTGAGCTCGCGGAAGAGGTCCTCCAGGCTCCCGGCTTCCTGGTGCAGCTCGTAGAGGGTCCAGCCGGCGCGCTTGGCCAGGTCGAAGATCCGCGGGCGCAGATCCTCACCCCCGGCGGCGAGCACCACCACCCGCGCGCGGCCGTCCTCGCCGCCTCGGGGCTCCACCTCGCGGACGCCGGGCAGGGCGCCGAGCTGCTCGACGATGCCGGCGCCCGCCACCTCGACCGTGATGTGCGTGCCCCCGCGTGCCCGGGAGACCAGCTCCTCCACCGGCCCGTCCGCCACGATCCGGCCCCGGTTGATGATGAGCAGCCGCGAGCAGGTGAACTGCACCTCCGGCAGCACGTGGGTGGAGAGCACGACCGTCCGCTCCCGCCCAAGCTCCGCGATCAGCCGGCGGATCTCGACCCGCTGATTGGGGTCGAGTCCCTCGGTCGGCTCGTCGAGCACGAGCAGGTCCGGCCGGTGCAGGATCGCCGACGCCAGGCCCACCCGCTGGCGAAACCCCTTGGACAGCTCCCCGATCGGCCGGTGATACACCGACTCGATCCCGGTTGCCGCCACCGCCTCGTCGATCGCCGGACGGCGCTCGGCGCCGCGCAGGTCGCGCAGGCTGCCGACGTAGTCCAGCCATTCCGAGACCAGCATCTCGGGGTACAGCGGGTTGTTCTCAGGGAGGTAGCCGATCCGCCGCTTGGCTTCGCGGCCGGCTTCGGTCAGGGAGGTGCCGTCGAGGCGGATGACCCCGGTGTCGGGCTCGAAGAACTGGGTGATCATCCGCATGGTGGTGGACTTGCCGGCCCCGTTGGGGCCGAGGAAACCCACCACCTGGCCACGGTCGACGGTGAAGCTGACGCCGTCCACGGCGGGGACGCCGTTGAAGCGCTTGGAGACGCGATCGAGCGAGAGTAAGGACATAGGCTCGCGGTTGGGGTGCTGCCGGGGCGGGATACTAACGCGCGGCGGGGCCGGCGGTCAACGGGCGGCGCCCGGCCGCCGCCTAAAGGAGAGGAGATGCCCGCGGGGCCCCGAGCGTCGCAGTCCGCGACCATCCGCCGGCCCCCCGGGCCGATTACATTCGCAGCGTCCGGCTCTCACAGGGGCGCCATGCGGCCGTCCGGGCTCATCCTCATCATTGGAGTGCTGGCGGCGGCGTCCCGCGTCTCCGCGCAGGAGGTCGTCCCCGGCGACAGCACCTCCACCGCGGCGAGCCGCGCCGCGGCCTGGTACACCCGGCCGGCGGCGGGGATCGAGGTCGGGTACTCCCGGACCGACCTGGCGCTGGGCGGCGGCGGCAATCTCCTCACCAGCCGGCAAGGCGCCATCACCGGCGTCTATCTCCAGTTTCCGCTGCAGGACGTCTTCGCGATCCGCCCCGAGCTGCTCTTCAGCCTCAAGGGCGGGAGCACCGTGGCCACCATCGGGGCGAAGGGCGAACAGAACATCGCCATCGAGCTGGCCTACGTCGAGCTGCCCGTGCTGTTCCGGGTATCGTTCCCCACCGGCAGCATCCGCCCGGTCCTCTTCGGCGGACCAGCCCTGGCGATCCAGATCGGGTGCGATTTCAGCTTCAGCGACGGGACCCGGTCGACCTGCGGCCAGGACAGTCTGAACATGGTTCGAAGCTGGGACTTCGGCCTGGTGGCGGGCGGCGGGGTGGAAAAGCGCCTCCGCCGGGCCACCATCGCCCTGGAGGCGCGGTATACCGCGGGGACGCGCTCGATTCTGGAGGACGTGGACATCAGGAACCGCGCGTTCGGCCTGGTGCTGGCGGTGACGTTCTGAGGGGCGGAGCGTCGCCGCCCCGCCCCTCAGCCGCCGCCTACTGGAGGAAGTAGCGCAAGCCCAGCTGCATCCGCCACCGGCTGTAGATGCTCGGGTCGTCGATGAAGGTCCGGGCCGGGCCGGTGAAGTTGAAGACCGGGGCGCCGTTGGTGTCGAATCCGCTGAGCCGGAGCGGGGAGGTGGCCGAGCTGCTGGCGATCTTCCGGACGCCCCAGTCCGAGCTGATGAGGTTGGCGACGTTCAGCAGGTCGACGCTCACCTGGAAGTTGTGCTCCTGGGCGCCGCCGAAGGCGAAGTCCTGGAGGATCCGCAGGTCGATGTTGCTGTACCAGGGATTGACCTCGCCGAAGCGCTCGGAGATCTCGCCGCGGTGCGCGCTCAGGTACTTGTCCTGCTTGATGAAGGCGTCCAGCGCGGCCCACTGCTGGTCCGGCGTGACGTTTGAGCCGCAGTCATTGGCGCAGGTATCGAACTGGATCTCGCTCTGGTCAAGCGGAATGTAGATCAGGTCGTTCCCGCCCTGGCCGTCCCCGTTCACATCCCCCGAGTAGATGAAGGAGTAGCGGTTCCCGCCGGCGCCGGAGAAGCGGCCGCCCTCGGCGACCTCGACGAACACACCGATCGAGGTCCGCAGACTGGGTGACCAGGGCTTCACGTAGGTGCCGCCGCCCACGATCCGGTGCCGCTGGCCGAATTCGGAGAAGCTCAGCTCGGGGTTATTGGGATCCCCCTGCACCGGCTGGTTCTGCCAGAGCACGCTCGCGATCTCGGTGGACTTGAGGGCGTTCTTGGCCTCGGTATAGCTGTAGGCCGCGGTGGCGCTGAGCCCGAAGGCCCAGGTCTTCCGGAGCTGGGCGGTGACGTTGATGTTGTGCCCCTCGCTGGTGTTGTCGAGCACGTAGATGCCGGCGCCGCCGTCGGGATTGAGCTCGTTGGCACCCGCGCCGCCGTAGTAGGGGCGGCCGTCCGGCAGGGTCCGCACCGGCGCCACCAGGTCGGCGTTTCGCACGAAGACGTTGTGCAGGTCGTTCCCGTAGATCACCTCGAGGGTTCCCAGGAACCCGCGCCCGAGCTGCTGATCGATCGCGAGGTCGGTCAGCCAGACCTGGGGCCACTTGAAGTCCGAGACCATGGAGTTCAGGTCGAACGACTGCGCCAGGGTGGAGGAGTCCTTGGTCGCCCGCACCGGGCCTACCGGATAGAGGTTCGGGTTGGCGCCGGGATTGGAGATCACGTTTCCGATCCACACGAAGGGCACCCGCCCGGTGAACACGCCGGTGCCGCCCCGGATCTGGGTCCGGCGGTCGCCGGAGGCATTCCAGTTGAAGCCGAACCGGGGAGAGAAGAGCGGCTTGGAGCCGGGCAGCTTGCTCTGGTCCACCGTCTCCGGGTTCCGGTTTTCGTCCAGTGCCGTCAGGCCCCGTGAGAAGGGGTTGTCTACCGGGTCGGTGAAGTACATCGGGAAGTCGACCCGCATGCCGAGGGTCAGGTTCAGGCGATCGGAGGCCAGCAGCTCGTCCTGGGCGTACAGCCCGAGCTGGCCGACGTCGATGTTCTCGCCCTTGTAGAGGCCGGTCCCGATGAAGGAGTTGAAGTCGACGAAGGAGTCGGCCGCGAAGGGGGCGGTCGGATCGGTTCTTCTGAGAAACTGTTCGATGGACGAGAAGGTGGTGCCACCGAACTGCCCTGGACCGGCCGGCGGGGGCAGGAAGAACACCCCGTTCCGGAAGATGTTGAACGAGTTGAAGAAGCCGAACGTCTCGAAGTTCCCGCCGAAGGTGAGCGAGTGGCGGCCGCGGAACAGCGTAAAGTTGTCGGTGAACTGCCAGACGTCCTGGTCCAGGATGTTGTGAATCGAAAAAGGCTCATGGCCCAGGGTGGTATAGGTGACCCCGTTCTCTCCGATCTCGACGGTGGGGAAGGGCGTGCTGAACGGCTGACGGAAGTCCCGGAACCGGTTGTAGCTGGCGAAGAACCGGTTGGCGAACCCGCTGCTCCGGCTGTTCAGCTCCAGCGCGAACGAATTCATGTCGTTGTTGATGGCGTAGCCGGAGTTGTGGAACGGCAGACTGCTCTCGTTGGGCCCGCGCCCGGTGTTGTTGAAGCTCAACACGAAGGGGTGCGGCGGCAGGTCGCGCTTCGCGTCCAGGTAGTTCCACCGGAAGGTGAGGTTGTTGCTCGGGTTGATGTTCCAGTCGATCTTCGCGAGGATCTTGTTGTTGTCGGTCTGGTTGATGTAGTCCTGGAACACGCCCGGATCGTAGCCGTAGACGTCGATCATCCGCTGCCGGATCAGCTCCATGGTATCGGCGTTCACCCGCGAGACCCCGAACCCGGGCACGCTGTTGCTGCTGGCCACGAAGTTGCTGCCCGGGTCGTCGTTCCGCTCCACCTCGCCGTTCACGAAGAAGAACAGCTTGTCCCGGATGATCGGGCCGCTGAACGAGACGCCCGACTGGATGTACTTGAGGTCGGGGTTCGCGCTCACCTCCTGGCCTCTGACCGAGTTGCCCTCCAGGTTCTCGGTCCGCCCGAAGCTGTAGAGGGAGGCGTGCCAGTCGTTGGTGCCGCTCTTGGTCACGGTGTTGATGTTGGCCCCGGTGAAGCCGCCCTCCCGCACGTCGAACGGCGCCACCGACACCTGCACCTGCTCGATCGCGTCGTAGGGGACCGGCTCGGCATTGGTCTGGCCGCCCGGCGCCGGATCGTCGAGCCCGAAGGGATTGTTGAAGTAGGAGCCGTCGAGCGAGACGTTGTTGTAGAGCCAGTTGCGCCCCGCGAAGGCGAAGTTGCCGTCGCTCCGCGGATCGAGCCGGGTGAGGTCGCGGGTGGAGCGCTTAATGGAAGGCAGGATCTCCACCTGCTGAGGACTGATGAACGTCGCGGCGCCGGTCCGGTCGGGGTTGAGGACCTTGTCCTCTTCGCCGGTCACGGCGATCTCCTGCAGCTGCACCGCCTGGGCCTTGAGCGATAAATCCACCCGGTTGGTCTGGCCCAGGCTGAGGAACACGCTGTCCTGGGTCTTGGGCTCGAACCCGATGTACGACGCCGTCACTCGATAGGGACCGCCCACCCGCAAGTTGGCGATGGTGTAGGCGCCGCCGGACCGCGCCACCGCGCGATACTGGGTCCCGCTCGGCAGGTGCACGGCCACGATGTTCGCGTCGGCGATCGGCTCGCCGGTCTCCTGGGTGATGAAGCCGTCGATCGCGGCGGTCGTCACGCCCTGCGCGGCGACCACGGCAGGCAGGCCCGCCGCGAGGAGGAGGAGGGAGGCAGCGGTCCGCCAGCGAACCAGGCGCGCGCGCATCATGGGATGTCTCCAACTGCGCTATGGTGGTGTTTGGGGTCCGTCGGGTGCCGATAGCATACCGTTGGAATAAGAGGTCGGCAAGGCACCACCGTCGCCATCGCGCAGCAGCGGATAGAACTGGACGAACACGTTATCCCGAGCGCCGTGGTCGGCATGACAGCGCGCGCAGCGCTCGGGCGGGAACGCCCGCGCCGTCGAGCCGGGCTCGGCGGCGCCGAAATCGAAGTAAGCCCATCCGCCGGGGAACCGCCCCGGATCCTTCACCGCCACCTCCAGCCGGATCGCTCGATCGGCGAAGACGCCGTGCCGGGCCGGCGCGACCCGCTCGGTCGCCGGCGCCAGCACCAGCGCCAGCATCGTCCCCGGCGGGAAGCGACCGGACCGACGCATCACCTCGTAGGCCCGCGGCTCCAGGTACACCCGATGAAAGAGTGGTTGGAACCGCGCGGCTCCCCCGCTCGTCGGGTCGTTGTATCCCAACGCGAGCGAGGTGCCCACCGTCACCCAGCGGTCGACGCCGTCGGGCCGGATCAGGGCGCCGTCGGCGGTCCAGCGGGGGCCGGGACCGGCGGCGGGGGTGGCGCCGGTGAGCAGCGCGGCGGCCAGGGCGGAGAGCGGAACGCGCGACATCGGGCACCCCTTGCTGAATTAGGTATCGGCACCTATAATACCTATGTCACATAGGGGTCGCAACCGCTCACCGGGAGCGCCGCATGGCAGGCAGCGATCTGTACGTCGGCACGCTGGACGTGCTCATCCTCAAGGCCCTGAGCTGGGGGCCGATGCACGGCTACGGCATCGGCCGGTGGATCCGCCAGACCACCGAGGACGGACTGGCGGTGCACGAGGGGGCGCTCTACCCGGCCCTGCACCGGCTCCAGCGCAAGGGCTGGCTGGACGAGGAATGGGGGCTCACCGACACGGGGCGGGAGGCGAAGTACTACCGCCTCACCCCGGTCGGGCGCCGGCAGCTCCGCGCCGAGATCAGCCGCTGGCGCGCCTACGCCTCCGCCGTCGGCGCCGCCCTCGACGCCGTCACCGCCTAGGTGCCCATGCGCCGGCTCTTCCGTCTCTCCCGACCGGCCAGCGAAGTCTCGCGGGATCTCTCCAGCGAGCTGCAGTTCCACCTCGAGATGCGCACCCAGGAGCTCATCGCGAGCGGCCTCTCCCCGGAGGCCGCCCGCTCCGCCGCGCTCCGCGCCTTCGGCGACGTCGCCCAGGTCGAGCGGGAGTGTCGCGGCATCTCCGAGCGGCGGGTGCGCGCGCGCGAAAGGCAGGACTACATGCGTGGTCTGGTCCAGGACCTCCGCTACGCCCTCCGCACCCTGCGGAAGAGCCCCGGCTTCACCTTCATCGTGGTGCTCACCCTCGCCCTCGGCATCGGGGCTAACACGGCGATCTTCAGCATGGTGCGCGGCGTGCTGCTCCGGCCGCTGCCCTACCGGGACCCGGGGCAGCTGGTCTTCCTGCAGCAGCCCGCTACCCGGGCGGCCGTCGTCAACGCCCAGTTCTCCGTGCCCGAGCTGATGGACTACCGGGCTCAGAGCCGGGCGCTCAGCGGCATCGTCGAGTACCACTCGATGCCGTTCATCCTCCTGGGGCGGGGGGAGCCGCGGCGGGTGCAGACCGGCGTGGTCTCGGCCAACTTCTTCGACCTGCTGGGCGTGCAGCCGGCTCTCGGACGCACCTTCCGCCCCGGCGAGGACGTGGGCGGCGCGGAGCCGGTGCTGGTGCTGAGCTACGGCTTCTGGAAGACCCAGCTGGGCGGCGACCCGGCCATCATCGGCCGGACGTTCACCATGAACGATCACGTGCATACCGTCATCGGCGTGCTCCCGCCGATCCCGCAGTACCCCGGCGAGAACGACATCTACATGCCCAGCTCGGCCTGTCCCTTCCGCTCCAGCGAGCAGATGATCAACGGTCGGCAGATGCGGATGCTGACGCTGTTCGGGCGGCTGGCGCCGGGCGTGACGGCGAGCGGGGCCCAGACGGAGCTCGACGCCATCGCCAAGCGGCTGCACGCGGAGTATCCCGGGGACTACCACGACGACCAGGGCTTTGGGATCGTGGCCACCCCGCTGCAGGCGCAGCTCACGGCCCAGGCCCGACCCACCCTCCTGCTCCTGCTCGGCACCGCGGCCTTCGTCCTGCTCATCGCCTGCGCCAACGTCGCCAACCTGAGCCTGGCGCGGCTGGTCCGGCGCGAGCGGGAGATGGCCCTCCGCGCCGCCCTCGGCGCCGACCGGGCCCGTCTGATCCGCCAGCTCCTGGCCGAGGGGTTCATCCTCGCCGGCACCGGCGCGGTGGCCGGCGTCGCCTTGGCCTGGGCCGGGCTGGGCCTGCTCACCTCCTTCGCCGCGCGGTTCACGCCCCGGTCAGGAGAGATCGCCCTGGACGCGCCGGTGCTGCTCTTCGGCCTCGGCCTGGGCGCATTCACCGGGCTCCTCTTCGGCCTGCTTCCCGCGCTGCCCAGCCGAGTGGGCCTCGCCGGGGCGCTCAAGGACGGTGGGGCCACCACCGGCTCCTCGCAGTCGCTCCGCGCCCGGGCGGGGCTGGTGGTGGCGCAGGTGGCCGTGTCGGTGATGTTGCTGGTGGGCGCCGGGCTGATGCTCCGGACGGTGCTCGCGCTCCAGTCGGTCGACCCCGGATTCGACCCGGAGCAGGTGCTGGGCGCCAAGCTCGACCTGAACTTCTCCAAGTACACCAGCAACGAGCTGATCCAGGAGTTCCACGAACGGCTGCGGGAGCGGCTCGCCGCCCAGCCCGGGATCCAGATGGTCGCTTCGAGCCGCGGGTATCCACTGGATGGCCGCCGCGCCTTCGGCTTCGATTTCCAGATCGAGCGGCATCAGCGCGACCCGGGGGAGGCCCGCCCGCAGGCTGATTTTCAGGCCGCGAGCCCGGACTACTTCCGTGCGCTCGGAATCCCGCTCGTGACCGGCCGGCTGTTCACCGCTCAGGACGGGCCCAAGGCGCCCTCGGTCGCCATCATCAATCAGTCGATGGCGCGCCGCTACTGGCCCAGCGAGAACCCGGTGGGCCAGCGGGTCACGACCGATTCCGGGGAGACCTGGACCACGATCGTGGGCATCGTGGGTGACGTCCACCAGTACAGCCTCGACGCCGCCCCGGTGGACGAGATGTACCTCCCCTTCGACCAGGTCCCCCTTCGCGAAGGCGCCCTGGTCCTCCGCGGGTCGGCCGACGCGGGGACTCTGGCCCGCCGGGTCAAGGAGGAGGTCCTGGCGCTGGACGCGGATCAGCCGCTGGCGGGGGCGCGCCCCCTGGTCGAGGTGCGGGGCGAGTCCCTCGCCGCCCCTCGGCTCACCGCCACGTTGCTCGGCATCTTCGCCGGGCTGGCCCTGGTGATCACGGCCGCGGGGCTGGCCGGGCTCATGGCCTTCTCGGTCAGCCAGCGCACCCAGGAGATCGGCGTGCGGATGGCCCTGGGCGCGGCCCGATCCGATGTTCTGGGCATGGTCCTGCGCCAGGGGCTGAGGCTGGTCTGCATCGGGCTGGCGGCGGGAGCGGTGGGGGCATTCGTGCTCTCGCGCCTCATGGCCGGGCTCCTGTTTGGGATCCGGCCCAACGATGCGGCCACCTTCGCCCTGACCGGAGTCGTGCTCCTGACCATCGCCACCCTGGCCTGCCTGGTGCCGGCCCGGCGCGCCGCCACCGTAGATCCCATGGTGGCCCTGCGCAGCACCTGATCTCCCTGGGCCTTCACCGCCCGCCCGCCCGCCGGGCGGGGGTGTAAGGCCTGTCACAGCGGTTCTCCCGGGTTTCTCCCAACGTCAAGGGTCCCCTTTCACCGGCCGGGGCGGATATCTCACCGGTCGATTCGCTGATCCGTCCGCCGGCGACCGGCCCGGAGCGGGTCGGGGGCCGCGACCCTGATGCCCGGACGGACTATGGCCCACAGCGGAGCCACCCACACGATCGTCGCGAGTGCCCGAAACGGGGGGCCGGCGCGGCACGCGCCGGACTGGGGCTACCTCGCGGCCAGCGTGCGGGGGCCGCTGCTGACGCTGGTCACCCTGATCGGCCTGGACCAGCTCGCCCGCCACCGGGAGGCGCTGACCCACCCCTTCCCGCTGCTCCTCCTGACCGTGGCGTATGCGGCCTATACGGGCGGGCTATTGCCCGCGGTGGTGAGCGCGGTCCTCACCGGCCTCTACGCCGCGCATTTCCTCAGTGAGCCGGGGATGCCGCTCCACTACAGCAGCGGGAACAGCCTGACGCTGCTGGCCACCGTCGCGGCTGCGCTGGGGACGGCGGTGCTGGTGGCGCGCCTGCGGACGCAGGCACTCCGGGGTGAAAGCGCGCGGCTCGAGCGGGCGGAAGCCGAGACGCTCGACCGGCGAGTATCGTTCCTCACGCAGGCCAGCGCCACGCTCGCGTCTTCGATGGATTACGAGGTCACCTTGCGCGAGCTGACCCGGATCATGGTGCCCACCCTGGCCGATTGGTGTACGGCTCATGTCGCCGGGGCGGACGGCACCCTCCGGTTCGTCGCCGGGGCGCACCGCGATCCGGCGCGCGACCTCACGGTTCGAGCGTTGTGCGAGTACGGCGACCGGCGGCTGCCCTTCGGCCCCGAGGCGCGGGCGGAACCCGCCCTGGGCGAGGTCACCGACGAGCTGCTGCGCGAGCGGGCGGCCGATACGGAGCAGCTCAAGGTGTATCGGGCCCTGGCGCCGACCGGGTTTATCCGAGTGCCCCTCCGGGCGCGGGGCAAGACGGCCGGGATGCTCACCCTGGTGACCGCGCGGGAGTACGGCCGGAGCTTCGAGGAGAAGGATCTCCGCTTCGCGGCGGAGCTGGGCGAGCGGGCGGCCTTGGCGGTCGACGCCGGCCGGCTCCATCGCGAGGCGCTCGACGCCGACCGGCGCTACCGTCTGCTGTTCGAGGCCAACCCGCAGCCGATGTGGGTCTTCGACGTGGACTCGCTGGTGTTTCTCGCCGTCAACGACGCGGCGGTCCGGCACTACGGCTTCACCCGGGAGGAGTTCCTGGGCATGACCGTGATGGACCTCCGCCCGGAGGACGTCGCCGCGCTGGCCGGTCCCGGCTTCGAGCGGAATCACCGGGAGGAGGCCGCGTTCGCCCGGCATCAGCGCAAGGACGGCAGTGTGGTGGACATGGAGATCATCTCCCACCCGCTCGAGCTCGACGGCCGGCGCGCCCGGCTGGTCCTCGCCACGGACATCAGCGACCGGACCCGGGTGCGGGCCGCGATGCACCAGCAGGAAGAGCAGCTCCGCCAGGCGCAGCGCCTCGACGCCGTCGGCAGGCTGGCGAGCGGCGTGGCCCACGACTTCAACAACCTGCTCACCACGATCCGCGGCTTCAGCGACATGCTGCTCCGCGACCTGCCTCCCGACGACCCCCTGCGCGCCGACGTGGAGCAGATCCGCAGGGCGGCCGAGCGCGGCACCCTGCTCACCGGACAGCTCCTGACATTCGGCCAGGGCCAGGTGCCCGAAATCCGTGTGTTCCGGGTCAACCAGGTCGTGGGGGCCATGGAGAGCCTGGTGCGGCGGCTGCTGAGCGCCGACGTGAAGCTCTCGCTGCGACTCGGTTCGGGCGCGGGGACGGTGCGCATGGATCCGGGGCATCTCGAGCAGGTGCTGGTGAACCTGGTCCTCAACGCGCGCGATGCGATGCCCGAGGGCGGGACGCTCACCGTGGAGACCTTCGAGCGGCAGATCGGCAAGGGCGCCCGGGCGCGGCAGGTCCGGCCCGGTCCCTATGTCGTCCTCGCGGTGCGGGACACGGGCACCGGGATGGATACGGAGGCGCTGCGCCATCTCTTCGAGCCGTTCCAGGGCGTCGGCGCGCCGCAGCGGCGCTCGGGGCTCGGTCTTTCGATCGTGCACGGCATCGTGCGGCAGAACGGCGGCGTGGTGCGGGTGGCGAGCGAGCCGGGGCACGGCACCACGGTCAAGGTTTACCTGCCGCAGGTCGAGCCGGACGAGGACACGCCCGAGGACATCGCGGTCGACCTCCGCGGCGGCGAAACGGTGCTGGTGGCGGAGGACGAGGAGGGCGTGCGGGAGCTGCTGCGCAAAGTGCTGGGCGATCACGGCCATCCCGTGCTCGAAGCCCGGCACGGCCGGGACGCGCTGATGGTGGCGGAGCGCTACGAGCGCCCTATCGACCTGCTCATCGCGGACGTGGTGATGCCGGAGATCGGCGGCGGGGAGCTGGTCGAGCGCCTGATGTCCCAGCGGCCGGACCTCAAGGTGCTCTACATCTCGGGTTACACCAACGACGAGATCGTCCGGCGCGGGGTGCACCGGACCGAAGCTCACTTCCTTCAGAAGCCGTTCACGTCACAGGAGCTGATGCGGAAGGTCCGCCAGGTCCTCGACGGCGAGCGGGCGCCCCTGGCGAGCTGACTCAGCGCACCCGGGCCCGCATGGTGCGAAGCACCTCGGGACCGATCTCGCCATGCAGGTGCACCAGGATCTCTCCCATCGTCCAGTGCGGCTGGCCCCCGGCCGGGGGCGTTGTGTCCTGACCCGCCCGGAGCCGCTGCTGGTCCAGCAGGATGAGGCGTCCCTGCGCGTCCTGGTACACGACCCGCACCACCGGTCGGGTGGTGTCCGCGCCGGGTGACGTCCGTCCTTGCGCGAGACCCATGAACAGCGGGCTCAGTCCCTCGATCACATGCACCGGCCGGCCGAGCTGTCGCGCGGCCTCGTCGAGTCCGATCCGCATATAAGTGTCGGCCCGCTGCTCGAGGGTCCGCTGCGGTGGCGCCGTAGTCGGCGGTGGAGCAGGCGCCGGAGTGGTAGCGGTGACCACCGTGGCGCCCTTCGACGGGGCCTGCCGTGCGGCGGCCTCGTCCCGCCGCCTAGCGCTGTCGAGCGCGGCG
>DATCWW010000503.1:0-4283 GCA_036566145.1 Gemmatimonadales bacterium | reverse complement strand
GCCCGGCGGCGCCGCCCGCGCCCGCCACCGGGTCGAGGCGCGCGACACGGCCCAGACCCACGTGGTGTTCGGGACCGACACCTTCGCCCTCCGCGACCCCCGCCGGTTTCCCCTCGCCATCCTGACCAACGTCTTCGGTGGCGGCATGTCGAGCCGCCTCTTCCAGCGGGTCCGGGAAGAGCTGGGGCTGGCCTACGCCGTGTTCGGCTACAAGCACTTCTACCAGAGCTCCGGACAGCTCGGCGTCTACGTGGGTGCCCAGACCTCCACCGCCGACCAGGCCATCGCCGCGATCCGCGAGGAGTACGACCGACTCGCCCGGGAAGGGCTACCCGCCACCGAGCTGGCGCACGGGAAGCAGCAGCTCAAGGGGCAGATCATGCTCTCGCTCGAGAGCCCGATGGCCCGGATGGGCCGGCTGGCCGGCTTCACCCTGCACGATGACCGCTATCGCCCGCTCGACGAGATGCTCGCCGAGATCGACGCGGTCACCTCGGACGACATCGCCGAGGTGGCGGCGGAGTTCTTCCCGGCGGAGCGGCAGACGGTCGTGCGGCTGGGACCGGCGCAGTGAAAAAGCGGGGAAAGGCTTCCCCTTTCACTCTTCCCCTTTCCCCCTAGTTTCCGTGACTCTTACAACCCCCGAGGCCCCATGCTGATCGGCGTTCCCAAGGAGATCAAGACCAATGAGAACCGGATCGCCCTGGTGCCCGCCGGCGCCGAGGCGCTGACCGGGGCTGGTCACACCGTGGTGATCGAGAAGGGCGGCGGTCTCGGAAGCGGCTTCCCCGACGAGGCCTACACCGCGGTGGGCGCCCAGATCCTGGGCACCGCGGACGAGGTCTGGCAGCGGGCCGAGATGATCATGAAGGTGAAGGAGCCGATTGCGGTCGAGTATCCCCGGATGCGGCAGGGGCAGGTGATCTACACCTACTTCCACTTCGCCGCGTCGGAGGAGCTGACCAAGGCGGTCATCCAGTCGGGCGCGATCGCCGTCGCCTACGAGACGGTGCAGCTGCCGAGCGGTGAGCTGCCGCTGCTCACGCCCATGTCGGAAGTCGCGGGACGCATGTCGGTGCAGGAGGGCGCCAAGTACCTGGAGAAGGTGTTCGGCGGAAGCGGGATTCTGCTGGGCGGCGTGCCGGGCGTGGCGCCCGGGGAGGTGGTGATCATCGGCGGTGGGGTGGTCGGCATCAACGCGGCCAAGATGGCGGCGGGCCTCGGCGCGCACGTCACCATCCTCGACATCTCGCTCGACCGGCTGCGCTATCTCGACGACGTGCTGCCCGCCAACGTGGACACGGCGTACTCCAACCGGCACAACATCCTCGACGCCATCCGCCGGGCCGATCTGGTCATCGGCGCCGTTCTCCTCCCGGGGGCCAAGGCGCCGCACCTGGTCAAGCGGGCCGACCTCAAGGTGATGAAGCCCGGGTCGGTGATCGTGGACGTGGCGGTGGACCAGGGCGGCTGCGTGGAGACGATCAAGCCGACCACCCACGAGAATCCCACCTACTTCGTGGATGGCATCCTGCACTACGCCGTGGCGAATATGCCGGGCGGGGTTCCCCGGACTTCCACCCTGGCCCTCACCAATGCTACGCTCCCGTATGGACTTAAGCTCGCCCGCCAGGGCTGGCGTGCGGCCTGCAAGGCCGACCCCGCATTGGGATTGGGCTTGAACGTGGTGGAAGGGAAGGTCGTGTATCCCGGGGTCGCCGAGGCGTTCCAGCTCCCCCTCACCGACGTCGGCGCCGTCCTCTGATCCAAGTGCTGCTGGCCCGGCTCCCCCATGGCGAGGGGCTGCCGCTGCCGGCGCTGGCCACTCCAGGCTCCGCGGGGTACGACCTGGCCAGCGCCGACACCGGCGTGCTGGCCCCCCTGGAGCGGCGCCTCTTCCGGACCGGGCTCGCGATCGCGGTGCCGGAGGGCTACGAGTGCCAGATCCGGCCGCGCTCGGGGCTCGCGCTCCGGCACGGGATCACGCTGCCGAACACCCCGGCGACGATCGACAGCGACTACCGGGGTGAGCTGATGGTGGCGCTGGTCAATCTGGGCAGGGAGCCGTTCGAGATCACCCGGGGGATGCGTATTGCCCAGATGGTGGTGGCGCGGGTGGAGCGGGTCGCGTTCGAGGCCGTGGCCGAGCTGCCGCCCTCGGACCGCGGCGCGGGCGGTTTCGGGAGCACGGGCCGCTAGCCCGACTGCATCGTTGTGCGCTGTGTCCGATTTGTGGTGCGCCGAAACCGCATGTGCGGCTCGGCGTCGAGACTTGTAGGCCAACGTGCCTCTTCATTACTTTGACACCCATGTGCCGAATGGCCGCATGAAGTTCCCCTCTCTGAATTTCACCTCCTGGCTCCCCGCGAACGAAATCGCGGTGGACCTCGGTACCGCCAACACCCTGGTGTACGTGAAGGGCGAGGGCATCGTGCTCAACGAGCCCTCGGTGGTGGCCATCGAGAAGGTGTCGGGCAAGATCAAGGGGATCGGTCTCGAGGCCAAGCGGATGCTGGGGCGCACCCCCGACGGCATCCTCGCGGTACGTCCGCTCAAGGACGGCGTCATCGCCGACTTCGACGTCACCGAGAAGATGCTGCGCTACTTCCTCAAGACGATCATCGACAAGCACGTCTTCCGGGTGAAGCCCAAGGTGATCGTCTGCGTGCCCTCCGGCATCACCGAAGTCGAGCGGCGCGCGGTGCGCGACTCGGCGGAGACCGCCGGCGCCAAGCAGGTCCTGATGGTGGCCGAGCCGATGGCCGCCGCCATCGGCGTGGGGTTGCCGGTCGAGACGCCCACCGGCAACATGGTGATCGACATCGGCGGCGGCACCACCGAGATCGCGGTCATCGCGCTCTCCGGCATCGTGTCCGACACCAGCATCCGGACCGGCGGCGACGAGCTCGATCAGGCCATCGTGCAGTTCATGCGCAAGAACTACAACCTCCTGGTCGGCGAGCCGACCGCGGAGGCGATCAAGATCAAGATCGGGAGCGCGGCCCCCACCGGTGACGAGCGGGAGATGGAAGTGAAAGGGCGCGACCTGGTCTCCGGCATTCCCAAGACGGTGCGGGTCCACTCCACCGAGATCCGCGAGGCGGTGCAGGAGCCGATCCAGCAGATCGTCGATGCGGTGCGGCGCGCCCTCGAGATCACGCCCCCCGAGCTTGCCAGCGACATCGTGGATCGCGGCATCGTGATGACCGGTGGCGGGGCCCTGATCCGGGGTCTGGACATCCTGCTCGCGCAGGAGACCGGCCTCCCGATCCACGTGGACGAAGACCCGCTCACCTGTGTGGTCCGGGGCACGGGACGGATTCTCGACGACTACGAGAAATATCGCAGCGTCCTCTCGGCCTGAGCATGTCCAGCGCGTCGGAACGGTCGTACACCCGCCGGGACACCGTGATGTTCCTGGTGTGTCTCGGGGTCTCGCTGATCGCGCTCTTCTCGCCGGCCCACCTGGGGCTGGCGGTCTCCGAGGCGCTCCGGGGCACCGTCCTCGCTCCCCTGGTGTGGCTCCAGGCCCGGGCCGAGGAAGGACGCACCGGCCGGGCCCGCCTCCACGCCATCACCGTCCAGCGTGACTCCACCTCCTACGTCGCCCAGGGCCTGCCGTCGCTCATCGCGGAGAACGAGCGGCTCCGTCAGCTCCTCTCGCTGAGCCGCCGGCTCAACACCCCGTACGTGGCGGCCGAGGTGCTGCACCAGGCCCAGGCTACCGACGGCCGCACCCTGCTCCTCGACGTCGGCACCCGGAATGGCGTAGCCGAATTCGACCCGGTGGTGGCACCCGAGGGGCTGATCGGCGTGGTGCTCAACGCCTCGGAGCGGAGCAGCGTGGTGATGTCGTGGGCCCACCCGGAGTTCCGGGTCAGCGCCTTCACCGTGACCGGCAACGCCAGCGGCGTGGTGGCGCCGTCGCTGCTCACCACGGGTGACGGCGCGCTCGAGTTCCGCGGAGTGCCCTACCGCGACTCGGTGCCCCCGGGCACGCTGGTCCTCTCCTCGGGGCTCGGCGGCGTGTACCCCAAGGGCATTCCGGTGGGCACCGTGACCGGCATCGTGCGGGAACAGACCGGCTGGGAACGGGTCTATCGCCTCCGTCCGGCCGCGAACCCCGGCTCGGCGGCGCACGTGCTGGTGCTGGTCACTCCGCCGGACGTCGACCTCGCGCGGGCCTTTCCCAGCGACTCGGCGCTCGAAGCGATGCGGCTCGACTCCATCGCCCGGGTGCGCCGGGCGGACAGCCTGGCCGACGCGGAGCGGCTGGCCCGGGC
>DATCWW010000498.1:0-6884 GCA_036566145.1 Gemmatimonadales bacterium | reverse complement strand
TCGGCCTCGATGGATCTGCGGATCACCGAGGGCGCCAATCATCGGCTGGTCTTCTCGGGCGACATCGGGCGCCGGGGGCTGCCCATCATCCGCGACCCCGAGGCGCCCTCGGGCCCGGTGGACACCCTGGTGGTCGAGTCCACCTACGCCGATCGCGACCACGAGAGCGTCCAGGGCGCCGAGGAGCGCCTGGCCGAGGCGGTCCGGCGCACGGCCGCGCGGGGCGGGAAGGTCCTGGTGCCCGCCTTCGCGCTGGGACGGGTACAGGAGCTGGTCTACGCCCTGCACCAGCTCTGGCGGCGCCAGCAGATCCCCGAGATCCCGATCTACGTGGACAGCCCCCTGGCGGTCGATGCCACGACCGTCTTCCGGATGCATCCGGAGGTGTTCGACCACCGCGAGCAGCTGATCCAGGAGGAGAGCCGGATCTTCGACTTCCCCCTGGTCCGCTACGTGCGCGAGGTGGAGGACTCCAAGGCCCTCGACGCCGGCAGCGCGCCAGCGATCATCATCGCGGCCTCGGGCATGGTGGAGTCGGGACGGATCCTGCACCACCTGGCCCACGGCGTCGGCGATCACCGCAACCTGGTGCTGCTGGTCGGCTTCCAGGCCGCGCACACGCTCGGGCGCCGGATCCAGGAGGGTCAGGAGGTGGTGCGCGTCCTGGGACAGGAGTACCCTCGTCGCGCCGAGGTCGAGAGCATCAACGGGTACTCGGCCCATGCCGACCGGACGGAGCTTCGCGCCTGGGTGCGGAGTCTCGGCGGCCCGATCCGGCGGGCGTTCGTGGTGCATGGCGAGCCGCCCGCCCTGCAGGCGATGGCCGCCCTGCTCCGCGAGGAGGGGGTGCGGGACGTCCACGTGCCGAGGCACGGCGAGTCGTTCGATTTATGACGTTCGGGCGGGCGCTCCGCCTCCTGCGGCACGTGATGGGACTTCTGGCGCTCGCGGCGGCCATCGGCTACACCGTGGCGCTGGTGATGGTGCTGATCGCGAGCCAGGAGGACGGGCGCCGGCCGGCGGAGGCCATCATCGTGCTCGGCGCCGCGCAATACAACGGGCGACCCTCGCCGGTGCTGCGCGCCCGCCTGGACCACGCGCTGGGCTTGTACCGCGAAGGCCTCGCGCCTCTCATCGTGGTGACCGGTGGTGTCGGCGTCGGCGACACCACCAGCGAGGCGATGGTGGGACGGCGCTACCTGATGGGCCAGCACGTGCCCGCCGAGGCGGTGAGGGCGGAGGCGGTGGGCCGCACCACCACCGCCTCCATGGACGCCGTGGCGGCGTGGCTGCGCGAGCGGAAGATCCGCCGGGTCATCCTGGTGAGCGACCCGTTCCACATGTTCCGCCTCCGGCTCGAGGCCCGACGCACCGCGCTGGAGGCCTACACCTCGCCGACCGAGAGCAGTCCCATCTCCGAAGACCCCGTCCTCGAGCTGCGCTTCCTGCTGGCGGAAGGCGTCAAGGTCCCGATCGCGTGGGCCAAGGGAATCCTCGCTCCATGACCCTCCTCTCCTCGACCCGGGAATACTCCGGCCGGGTCGTGAATCTGGATCTCGACACGGTCCGCTTTCCCGACGGCTCCGCCGGCACCCTGGAGATGTTCCGCCATCCGGGAGCGTCCGCGGTGGTGCCGTTCATCGACGATCCGGCGGACGAAGATCCGCGCGTGCTGCTCATCCGGCAGTTCCGCCATGCGGCCGACGGATACATCTGGGAGGTGCCGGCGGGGCGGCTCGATCCCGGGGAGGCGCCCGAAGCGTGCGCCCGGCGCGAGCTGGAGGAGGAGACCGGCATGGTCGCCCAGCGTCTGGAGCGGCTCACCACCATCTACACCACGCCGGGATTCACCGACGAGCGGATCCATCTGTTCCTGGCGCAGGGGCTCACCGCCGGCCGGCAGGACCGGGAGGCGGATGAATTCCTGGAGCTCAGGGAGGTGCGCTGGCGCGAGGTGCTCGAGCTGATCCGCCGGGGCGAGATCAGCGACGGCAAGACCCTGTCCTGCCTGATGTTCGTCGAATGTTTCCGGAGACGCTGACCGCCACTCACCCGCTATCTTGCCGCTGTGCGACCGCTCTCCCGCCTCCGCGACCCGACTCGGCCCGCGCGCGCCGCCGCCCGCCTCGCAGCCCGCCGAGCCGGAAGCGTGTGGGACCGCTTCGCCGACTGGTTCAACGGGCTCGCGCTCGCCGAAAACACCATCCTGCTCGGCTTCGCCACGGCGATCGGAGTGGGCGGCGGTCTCGGCGTCGTCGCCTTCTACCGGCTGATCGACCTGGCCTACTGGATCCTCTATCTCACCCCCGCCGTCTACCTCACCCAGCAGGGCATCCTGGCCTACCGCCCGCTGCTCACCGGGCTGGGCCTCTACGTCGCCTGGGTGATCATGCAGGGGCCGGGACGGAAGCACGACGGTCTCAACGTCCCGGACGTGCAGCGCGCGGTGGCGCGGGAGGGTAGCCGGATTCCCTTCCAGCCGGTGCTGGCCAAGACCGCCGCCAGCGCGGCCACGCTGGGCGCCGGGGGCGCCGCGGGCAGCGAGGGCCCCGTCGCCGTGCTCGGCTCGGCGATCGGCTCCTGGCTGGGCTACGCCTTCCGCTTCGATCCCGCGCGGACCAAGGTGCTGGTCGGCGCCGGCGCCGCGGCCGGGATCTCGGCGGCGTTCAACGCGCCGCTGGCCGGGGCCTTCTTCGCCCTGGAGGAGATCCTGGGATCCCTCGCGGTGGGCGCCTTCCCGCCGGTGGTGGTGGCGAGCGTCGTCGCGGCGGTGGTCTCCCACGTCTTCCTCGGCAACCACCCCGCCTTTCCCATCCCGGAGGAGTACGGGTACGCCCTGCAGCGGGAGCTGTTGATCTTCTATCCCTTTCTCGGGCTGCTCTCCGGGCTCGTCGCAGCGCTGTTCGTCCGGCTCTTCTTCGCGACCGACGGCCTCATGCGGCGGCTCACCCTGCCACGCTGGAGCCACCCGCTCATCGGCGGTGCGGTGGTGGGCGCCCTGGTGCTGCTCTCCAAGGGACTGCTGGTGGGTCATGGCCACCTGGCGGTACACCTGGACGTCTTCGGCCGGATGAGCTGGTCGGCGCTGGCCCTGCTCGCCCTGGGGAGCATGGTGGCGACCTCGATCACGCTGAGCAGCGGCGGCTCCGGCGGCGTCTTCACGCCCTCGCTCTACGTCGGCGCGGCCACCGGCGGGGCCTTCGGGGTCGCGCTGGCCGGACTCTTCCCCGCCCTCCATCTCCGCCCGGAGGCCTACGCCATCGTGGGAATGGGCGCGGTCGTCGCCGCGGCGACGTCGGCGCCGATCACCGGCATCCTGCTGGTGTTCGAGATGACCAACGACTACGAGATCGTCCTTCCCCTCATGCTGACCACCGTGATCGCCAACCTGGTGGCGCGCCGGATCGAGCCCGACTCGCTGTACAGCGGCTGGCTCCGCCGGCGCGGCGAGCGGATCCAGCAGGGCACCGACCGGGACCTGCTCGCCGGCCTGAAGGTCGCCGACGCCTTCGACCCCGCGCCCGCGGTGGTAGGGGAGCAGGCGCCGCTGGACCGCCTGCTCGATCACCTGGGCAGCGGCGCGGGGAGCGATCTCCCCGTGGTCGACGAGGATCGCCGCCTGGTGGGCGTGATCACCCTCGCCGACCTCGGCCGGCTCGCCCGCGAGCGGCGGAGCGACACGGCGCCGCTGCTGGCGCTCGACGTGGCGAGCCCCGCCGAGTCGGTGACCCCGGGTGACAGCCTGCTCGAGGCGATCCGCCGGATGGGTGTCCGGGGCACCGCCTCGATTCCGGTGGTGGATCGGGCCACGGGGCACTTCCTCGGCCTGGTGAGCCGGGCCCATGTGCTCGCGCTGTACGAGCGGGCGGCCGCGGCCACCGGGGAATTCCGGGCCGCGGCGGGCACTCGCCATTAGTATTCCGGCCATGCCGGCCCTCAACCTCGACGCGCTGTTCCGCGGGCTCGCCAAGGGCGAGATCGCGCCGGTCTACTACTTGCACGGACCCGAGGAGATCCTGAAGGACGAGGCGGTGCGCGCGATCCTCGACCGCGCCCTCGACCCCGCCTTCCGCGACTTCAACCTCGACCAGCGCTCGGCCGCCCAGCTCGATCCCGATGACCTGTTCGCTCTCTGCACCACCCTGCCCATGATGGCCGAGCGGCGCGGCGTGGTGCTGCGCGATCTCGAGGCCGCCAAGCGGAAGCCCAAGCTGCGCGCGGCGTTGCTGCGCTACCTCGCACGCCCCGCCCCGGAGACCGTGCTGGTCCTGGTGCAGAGCGCCGGCGAGGAGACGGAAGACAAGGAGATCGCCCGCCAGAGCTCCGCCGTCGGGCTCGAGCCGCTCCCGGCCGACCGGGTGCGCAAGTGGCTCCAGCGCCGGGCCACCGCCCTGGGGCTGTCGCTGACTGAGGACGCCGCCGGTCACCTGCTGGCCGCCGTCGGAGGTGAGCTCGCTCCGCTCGCGGCCGAGCTGGAGAAGCTGGCGGCCCTGCCGCCGGGCGAGGCGCTCACGGCGGAGCGGGTCGGCGAGCTGGTGGGCGTCCGCCACGGCGAGACCGTCTTCGACTGGCGCGACGCGGTGCTGGACGACCGGACCGGTCCGGCCGTGGCCCTGCTCGGCCAGCTCCTCGACCAGCCCGGCGCCTCCGGCGTCAAGCTGGTGACGCTGCTGGGCACGACGCTGGTCGGCGTGGGCGTGGCGCGGAGCCACTACGATCGAGGGCTGCGGGGCCGGGCGCTGGACGACGCCGTGTTCGAGCTGATCCGCCGCGCCCGGGTCTACGGCCTGTTGAGCTGGGGTGAGGAGAAGACCCGCTGGGTCCGCTGGGCCTCGCGCTGGCCCGCGGAGCGGGTGCGGGAGGCCCTTCGGGCGACGCTGGACGCCGACCGGGCACTCAAGGGCACGACCATCTCCGACGAGCGCGGCATCCTGGCGACCTTGCTGCTCCGGCTGGGCACGATGAAGCAGGAGGCGGCATGAGACTCGCGCGCTGGGCGACGGTGCTCGTGCTTCTGGCCGGTGCGTCGAGCGTCGCCGCCGCGCAGACGGACCCTCGGCTGCTCGCCGCCGTGCGCTCCGCCCAGGAAGGCCAGGGAGACTCGGCGCGGGCCTCGATCCAGCGCCTGCTCGACGCGACCGCCCCGACCGACTCGCTCTATCCCGAGATCCTCTACACCCAGGCGATGGTCGCCGACAACGCGGGCGACATGCGGCGTGCGCTGCAGCGGGTGGTGGTGGAGTATCCCACCTCCGTTTGGAGCGACGACGCGCTGGTGCGGCTGGTGCAGATGGACTACGCCACCCGGAGCTACGACGCGGCCGCGCGAAACCTGGAGCGCCTGCGTCAGGATTTTCCCCTCACCCCGCTGTACCCGCAGGCCGCGTACTGGGCGGGCCGGACGTACTTCGATCTCAAGAACCCCGCGCGCGCCTGCGAGTGGCTGGCCGACGGGATGGCCCGCGTGGGCGACAACCTCGAGCTGCAGAACCAGCTCGGCTACCTGTATCAGCGCTGCGGCGTGAAGATCGTGAGCGACAGCGGGACCCGGACCGACAGCGCCGGGGCCCGCACCGACAGCGCAGGCGCTCGGAGCGCCTCGGACTCCGGCCGCACCGCCGACTCCACCCGCACCAAGGCCGCGGCACCGCCCCCCGATTCCGCCGCTGCCGCCGCCTCCCAGGGAGCGAAGGCCCGCTATCGGGTGCAGGTCGCGGCGGTCGCCACCCCGGGCGCGGCGGACGATGCCGCCGACGCCGCGGAGAAGCTGGGATACCCGGCCGTGATCGTCCGGGAGCGCGGGCTCTACAAGGTGCGCGCGGGCACCTTCGCGACTCGGGAAGAGGCCCAGACCGCCGTCAAGCGAATCAAGAGCCGCATGGGCGGAAGTCCGTTCGTCGTCGCCAATCCTTGACCAGTTCTCCGGCGCCGCTCCCGGCGGCCGCCGTCAACGCTAAGATTCTCCCATGCCCCACAACACGGATCGTTCGGCCCTGACTGGGGCCGTTGGCCGGGCGCTTGCCGCGCTCCTGGCAGTGGCCTGTGGCTCACCACCGCCAGCACCGCCGCCACCCACGCCCGCGCCGCCACCCACGCTCCGCTCGGAGTGCATCGTCAGCGGCGAGAGCGCCGGGGACTCGGGTACGATCACGCTGGCGGCGCACACCTCGCGCGACTCCGCTATGGTCCGCCGCCAGTGGGCGTTGCCTCCCGTGCGGCTGGATTGCCTGGGGAAGCCGAGCCCCGGCTCCGCCAAGTCCTGGAGCGACGACGTGTCGGGCCGGATCTGGACTCTGGTCCTCGCCGAGTCGGCGCCCGATGCCGGAGAGATCGCGGCGCTCTGGCGCGACTCCGTCGCCGCGGCGACGCTCCAATCGGCCGGCGTGCGCTGGATTATCCCGCTCGACCTCCGCCGGCTCGTGGTCGAGCTGGAGCAGCCCTCGCCGACGGTTCCGGCCGTGCTGTCGGATCCTGCGCTGGCGGTGCCGGCCGATTCCAGCGGCCCCGCGCTTGCGCTTGCTCCGTCCACCGCCGACCCGCGTGACGCACTCGAACGCGGTGCCTCGGTGGTCCGAACCTCGAACCCGGATCTGCTGGCGTACGCCCGCCGGAAGACCGACCTGAAGGTGGTCGCGCTTCCCTGGTCGCGCACGTACGCGCTGGTTCTCCGGCCCGGTGCCACCATGGCCCTCGGCGCTGCATCGGACTCGGCCGCTTTCCGCGCGGGCCTCGCGAAGGACGTGGTTCCCGGCGACTCCCGCCCGGCCGAGCCGCCCTTCTGGTGGCAGGCAGCCGGGTCGTGCGGCCCGGCGCCGGCCGCGGCCTCCGTCCCCCCGGTCACCGGCCCGCTGCTCTACCCCGAGGGCGATTCCGTCGCGGCGGCG
>DATCWW010000485.1:0-4356 GCA_036566145.1 Gemmatimonadales bacterium | reverse complement strand
CCCCCGGTGCGTGGCGAGATGCTCGACCACGTGCGCAGCATCCGCCCCGACTCCGGCGAACACTGAGGACGGCTCCGAGTGGAGCCAGGGAAGTCCAACCGCGTAGAGGCCGGGGTGGATGGTGACCCCCCTGGTGTGCCGGGGATACCCCCACTCGTCCAGCACCGGCAGGTCCACCCAGCCGAAGTCCAGGTCGTAGCCGGTCGCCCAGATCACGGTGCCGATCCCGGCGGCGTGCAGATCCAGCTCGGCGCTGGTGCACGGAACGAAGTCGTCGGGTGGCGGTCGGTCGTCGGCAGGCGCTTCGATACCGGCCGCCGCGATGTAGGCGTCGAACAGCGGCCGGAATTCCTGGTCGAACGCCTGGTCCACCGCCGTGAGCCGCTGGCCCAGGTCGTCGCTGAATCTCACGCGGGACCCGCTCGCCGATTCGAGCCGACCATAGAGACGGACCCCCTGTCGGGCCAGGCGCCGCAGATTGATGTCGTGGCCGCCGTCCTTGCCCGAAAGGTGGGGGAAGCAGCCGAACCGCGCCGCCGGAGTGGGGAGGTCGTCCACGGTCGGAAAGTGGACCCCGACCTCGTCCCCATGCAGGAAGGCCTGGAGCAGCCACCAGATCACGTCGCGCCCGCGATAACGCCGGGGCACGCCGGGGCAGGTCGAGACCGCCAGGTGCACCTCGCACCCCACCTGGTGCAGCTCCTCGGCGATTTGGGTGCCGGACTGCCCGGTGCCGACCACGAGCACACCGCCCCCCGCAAGCTCCGCAGGCCGCCGGTAGTGGTGCGAGTGAAGTTGCCGGATATGGCTCGGCAGGTGGCGCGACGCCCCGGGAATCCGCGGCTTCTGGTAGGGCCCGGTGGCGAGCACGACGTTTCGCGCCTTGATCCTGCCGGCCTCGGTGTGGGCCTCGAACCCGCCGTTCGCGGCCGCCAGCCGGCGCACAGCGCTGCCCAGCCGCACCGGGGCGGCGATGCGCTCGGCATAGTCCTGGACGTAGCGAACGACCTCGTCGCGTGGCATGAAGCCGTTCGGGTCGGGCCCCGCATAGGGCATGCCGGGCAGCAGGAGTGTGTAGTTCGGGGCGACCAGGCAGAAGCTGTCCCAGCGCTCGTGCCAGCTCCCGCCCAGCCGAGCCTGCCGCTCCAACACCAGGTGCTGGAGTCCTGCCTGGCTGAGCCAGTAGCTGGTGGCGAGTCCCGCCTGCCCGCCGCCGATGACAAGGGTGTGAACGTCCATCCCACCGTGTCCCATGTGCCGCCTCCGGTACCGGTCCGAGGTCCAGGCACCACGGTACCGGGCGGCTGCCGCCGGCACATCGGGCGAACGACCCATCCGGGCGGCCGGGACATGGTTAGTTCTGCGCAGGTGTACCGGCCCCTATCTTGAGCCCAGGCGACCGTGACCACTCATCCCCTCCTCCCGCTCGAGCTCGGCCAGGCCCGCGACGCCCTCCGGCGCAGGGCCTGGAGCGAAGCCTACGCCCTCCTCGCCGCCGCGGATCGTGCGCTGCCGCTCGGCCCCGAAGATCTCGACCAGCTCGCCACGGCCGCCTACATGGTCGGCCGGCCAACGGAGGCGGCTGAGCTGTGGACCCGGGGACATCGCGACTTTCTCGTCGCCCGGCAGCCCGAGCGCGCGGTTCGCTGTGCGTTCTGGCTGGCGGTCGGCCTGCTGGAGCGGGGCGAGCTGGCGCCGTGCATGGGGTGGATTGCCCGGGCTCGGCGGGTGCTCGACGAGTACGGCAGCGACTCGGTCGAGCGGGGCTATCTCCTGCTACCGGAGGGCATGCGGCTGATCGCCGACGCGGACTACGCGGCCTCGGCCGACGCCTTCGGCCGCGCCGCGGCCATCGGCCTGCGCTTCGGGGACTCCGATCTCATCGCGCTGGCCCGGCATGGGCAGGGAAGGGCCCTGATCAGGCTGGGACAGTCCACCGAGGGGGTGGCCCTGCTGGACGAGGCAATGGCCGCGGTCACTGCGGGTGAGGTGTCGGCCCTGGTCGCGGGTGACGTGTACTGTGGCGTGATCGCCGGTTGCCACGAGGTCTTCGACTGGCGCCGGGCGCGGGAATGGACCGCTGCCCTGAGCCGCTGGTGTGCCGCCCAGCCCGACCTGGTTTCCTACCGAGGACAGTGCCTGCTGCGCCGGGCGGAGCTGATGCAGCTCCATGGCGATTGGCTGGAGGCGGCGGCGGAAGCACGGCGCGCCTGCGAGCGGCTCTCCGAGCCCTCCCGACAGCCCGGGCTCGGCGCGGCCTTCTACCAACTCGGCGAGCTGTACCGGCTGCGCGGTGAGGCTGCCGAGGCGGAGGGAGCCTACCAGCAGGCCGGGCGCCTCGGGCGTCGCCCCCAGCCCGGTCTCGCGCTGCTCCGACTGACCGAGGGCGACGTACCTGCCGCCCTCGGCGCGATCCGCGCAGCGTTGGAGGAGACCCGCGAGCGGCGCGGGCGGCCCCGCGTACTCGCCGCGTTGGTCGAGATCGCGTTGGCCGCCGGCGAGCGTGCTTCGGCCCGGGTCGCGGCGGAAGAGCTGGAGACGGTCGCGGCGGAGATCGGCGCGCCGTACCTGCTCGCGCTGTCGCATCAGTCGGCCGGCGCCGTGCTACTCGCCGAAAGCCAGCCTCGGGCGGCGCTTGGCCGGCTGAGCGAGGCGGAGGATCTCTGGCGGCAGCTCGAAGCTCCGTTCGAGGCCCTTCGGACCCGGGTGCTCGTCGCCCTCGCTCGTCGCGACCTCGGGGACGAGCGCGGCGCGGCGGCAGAGCTGGACGCCGCTCTTACGGAGCTCCGGGACCTGGGCGCCGGGCCCGAGCTGGCGCGGGTCGAGCAGATCCGGCAGGAGCTGGCGCGTCGTGACACCCGGGGACTCACGTCTCGCGAGGTGGAAGTGCTGCGCCTCGTGGCCGCCGGCTTGACCAACCGCGTGATCGCCGCACGGCTCGGGATCAGCGAGAAGACGGTCGCTCGCCACGTCAGCAACATCTTCACCAAGCTGGGGCTCTCGAGCCGCGTCGCGGCGACCGCCTGGGCGTACCGCCACGCGCTGGTGACCGGCTGAGACCGCGCCCACCCCTCAGCGCACGAAGAAGAACGCCAGCCCCAGCAGCGCGTAGACCGCGAGCAGCAGCACCCCTTCGAACCAGGTCGTCTCCCCGTCCTGCGCGATCGCGTTCACCGCGAACGCCACCCCCGCGATCGCGATCAGCTCGAGCGGGTTGGCGAAGACCAGGTTCATCGGCCGCCCCATCGCCCAGGAGACCAGCACCAGCAGCGGGGCGGTGAACAGGGCGATCTGGATGCTGGAGCCGACGGCGATGGTCATGACCAGGTCCATCCGGTCCCGCCGGGCGAAGTAGATGGCGGCGAAGTACTCGGCGGCGTTGCCGACCAGGGGCAATACCATCACGCCGAGAAAGAAGGTCGTGAGGCCCAGGGCACCAGCGGTCTTCTCCAGCGCGCCGGAGACCAGCTCGGCCTCGAGGGCCACGGCGCCCGTGGCCGCCGCGAGGACCAGCAACGATCGCGAGAGCGGCCAGTGGTCGCTCCCCTCCTCCGGCTCGTCGCCGGCGAAGATGTCGCGGTGGGTGACCAGGGTGTAGACCAGATTGGCGGCGTAGGCCAGCAGAAGGACCACCGACACGCAGAGGCTCAGCTGCTCGTCGAGCTGTCCCGCCGTGGAGCCCGTCTGGAGCCGTCGCTCGGTGACGTCGAACAGGGCGGGCACCATGAGCGCCACCACCGACAGGATCATCAGGCTGCTGAGCAGCCCGGCCCGCTCGCGCCCGAACCGCTGCCGCTCCCGGGACCAGCCGCCCACCAGGATCGCGAGGCCGAGGCCGAGCAGGCTGTTGCCGACGATGGAGCCGGTGATCGTGGCCTTCACCACCCCGGCGGATCCCCGCGCCAGGATGAAGAGCGCGAGGATCAGCTCGGCGGCGTTGCCGAAGGTCACGTTGAGCAGGCCGCCGATCGCGGAGCCGGCGGTGGCGGCGAGCTGCTCGGTGGCGCGGCGGATCCAGTCCGCCAGGGGTACGATCGCGAGGCCGGCGAGCAGGAAGACGAGGACCGGGCCGGCGCCGAGTCGGGGGGCGAGGACGGAAAGCGGGACCAGCGCCAGGGGGGCCAGGCGGCCGATTCGGCGGGTCAGCATCGGGGCACCATGCAGGAGCCTAGGGGGTCTGGGCTACCTCTGCAGCAACGGGCATCACGTTTGTTCGGGACGCGCGGAAAGGATCGCGGATCGGGAATCGCGCGGGGGGTGGGCGACCCTTCGGGCCACTGCAGTGCCCGCCCTCATGTCCGGGCTCGACTACCACATCCTGGGCGGTGTGGCGTGCACTGACGCGGCTCTACGGGT
>DATCWW010000482.1:0-7703 GCA_036566145.1 Gemmatimonadales bacterium | reverse complement strand
CCACACGCGGCGTCGCTGCGTCAGGCTTTCGCCCATTGCGCAATATTCCCCACTGCTGCCTCCCGTAGGAGTCTGGGCCGTGTCTCAGTCCCAATGTGGCTGGCCATCCTCTCAGACCAGCTACCCGTCGTCGCCTTGGTGGGCCATTACCCCACCAACTAGCTGATAGGCCGCGAGGCACTCTTTCGGCGCATTGCTGCTTTCACCAACCGGGGATGTCCCCGAATGGTCGTACGCGGTATTACCCGGCCGTTGGGCCGGCTATCCCCCACCGAAAGTCATGTTCCTCACGTGTTACGCACCCGTCCGCCACTGAACCGGAGTTGCCCCCGGTCCCGTTCGACTTGCATGTGTTAGGCACGCCGCCAGCGTTCGTCCTGAGCCAGGATCAAACTCTCCAATGAGGTTTGAACAGCTCAATGCGAACGACCTGGTTCTGTCGTCCGAATCACGATTGATCAGAGTAAAAACCCTACCCCAATGGCCTCTGCGACCACTGGGATCAGAGGGTCCGCACTCCATCACTGCTTGCTCACATCACTTGTCAAAGAGCGTTGGGTGTCCGGCATCACACGAAATCCCGCCGGAGCCCCTAAGTATAGCCGCAGTTTAGATCGGGGTCAAGTGAGATAAGCGCTGGAGATCAAATCGATTGACACCCCGCCGCCCACCCCGCTCCACTGCCCCTGCCGGCCGTCCGATACCAACCGGAGCCCGAGAACTCGCCAGCTTCGACCAGACTCTCAAGAGATTGGTACATCGGACTTTACACCAACCCTGCCGACCAGACTTGCCCTCGAGGCTCGACAGCCCGGGCATCGGCGGGCGGGTATACTAGGGCCCGGCCACAGCCCAGTCAAGTCCTCGTCACTCCCGGATTTCGCCCGCCAGCTCGAGCCCGCGGCGGAACACCACCGATCCCACCGCCTCGTTGAAAGCGATGACGCCCACGATCAGCGTCTGCATCGCCACCCCGATCCGGGGCAGCCGGTCCGCCACGATGGTCGCGAGGCCGAGCGCCACCCCGGCCTGGGAGACGAGCCCCATCCAGACGTAGCGGCGGACCACGGGCTCCGCACCGCCCCAGGTTGCCCCCATGCGCGCGCCCCCGTAGACCCCCAGCATCCGGAGCAGCGCCGCGCCGAGCACCAGCGGCCAGAGCGCCACGAAGGCCTGCACCCGGAGCTCGGCCCCCGCCATGGCGAAGAAGATCACGAAGACCGGCACCGCCATGAGGTGGAGCGCGTGGACCAGCGGCTCGGCCCGGACCGGAGCCACGTTCTCGACCAGGAAGCCCGCCACCAGGAGGCTCAGGAGCAGCTCGAAATGCAGCGCCTGGGCCACCGCCGCCGTCGCGAACACGACCACCACCGCGAACAGCACCATCTCTCGCCGGACGAAGCGGAGATAGAGGGTGAGCACCCCGCCGATGAGCGCGCCGGCGACGATCGACCCCAGCACCTCGCGGAGCAGCAGAATCAGCACCTGCAGGGCACCCTCGGTGGCCCCGCCGAGACTCGCCTGGGCCAGGCTGAACGTCGCGGTGAAGAGCAGGACCACCACGACGTCCGCCACGAGGACCACGCCCAAGGTGGTCCGCGCGACCGGACCCTCGGCCCGCGTCTCGGTGAGGAGCGCGAGCGTCACCATGGGCGAATTCACCGTGAGCGCCGTCGCGAGCAGCAGCGCCACGCACACCAGCGCCCAGGGGGTGAGATCCTGCATGAACGGCAACCAGCCCCGGAAGAGGAGCGCCCCTGTCGTGAGCAGCACGAGCACGGCCACACCCTGGCACACCAGGATCCACAGAATGGGGCGGTAGCGCTGGCGCAGGTCGCTCATGCGGAGCTCGGCGCCGGCGAGGAGCGCGATGACGCCGACGGCGAGCTGCTTCATCATGCCGAGGTCCTGCAGCACGCCGGGCGGGACGATCTCCATGGCCGAGGGGCCGAGGGCGAGCCCGCTCACGAGGTAGCCCACCAGGCGCGGGAATCCGAGGTCGTGCGCCAAGGCGCCGAAGGTGTCGGCGGTGAGCAGCAGGATGCCGAACAGAAAGAGCGAGCGGGGCGCGATCACCCCCTCGGTAGGAACCCGAAGCGGCTCGAGGAGCATCGCGCCCCCGACCAGAAGGGCCAGGACGACGAGCCGGCGGATCATCCGCTCCGGGCCGGCGCGGAAGCCGGCGTCACGGTCCCCTGCTCACCCAGGCCCGCCACATAGGTCGCTGCTTCTCTGCTGGCCACGATCTCGAAGAGCAGGACCGAAAGGAGCGTGGCGCTCAGGATCAGCCGGGGATGCAGCTCGGGATAGACCTGGGCGTAGTTGAGCGCGATGGCGACGCCGACACCGCCCAACGCCAGCAGCCCCCGCCCCAGGCCCGGGGTACGAAGCTCCGGAGGCGCGACGTGCAGCCCCGCCATCCGGCCGCCGAGCGTGCGGGCACCGAGCCGGATGGCGACGAACAGCGGGGCGATGAAGAGCAGGTCGGCCGAGCCCGGACTCCAGGCCGCCCCGGCGAAGAGGAGCAGCGCCAGATACACCGGGCGCTCCGTGGAAAGCAGGAGGCGGGTCACGTCGCGGTGCGCGTTCCCGCTGTTCACCAGGATGAAGCCCAGAATCAGGTTGGTGTAGATCGGGGAGAGGTTCAGGTAGTAGCTCGCTCCGCTGGCCACCACGATGGCCCCGGCCAGCGCGACGAAGAGCCGGCCCTCGTCCAGGTGGCCGCGGGGACCCAGAAAGAGATGAAACAGCACCCCCGAGGCGACCCCGACCGCGACGTTGATGACGGCCCACTCCGTCGGAGTTGGCGGACGCACCCCCGGCGCCACCTCACCCTGGTGCAGCACGGCCAGCACGAGGCCGAAGGCCACTACCGCGATCAAGGCATCGATCCGGGCGGTGAGCTGCAGCACCGGCGGCACCCGGCTCCGGCTCCGGATCCGGTCCACCACCGCGTCCACCGCGACGGGTGAGGTGAGTGTGGCAACCGCGGCGAGGGTGACGGCCTGTACCGCTGCCTCGGTCCAGCTGGCTCCGGCGAGCAGGCGGAAGACCGCGAGCAGCGCGGCCCCGGCGGCCAGGAAGGTCGCGACCGCCTCGGCGAACGCGATACGCAGGTGGTCGCCCTCGATGAGCGCCATGGCGGGCAGGCGGAAGTAAGTACCCAGCAGCATTCCCAGCCAGCCCAGGGCGAGGCTCACGATGGGGGTCAGGTCCTGGACCTGCCCCGCGTTGAGCAAACCGCTGACCTGAGGGCCGAGCAGAAAACCGATGATCACGTACTCGGCCCCACCGACATAGCCGTAGCGGTCCCGCAGGCGGTCGAAGAGGAGATAGGCGAGGATGTAGCCGACGGTGACGACCGCGATCGCCGCGAGGGTGGTCTGCATGAGATTCCGGGATCAGGCGGGCGGACCGCGTCGGGGGTGCAGGTGACCTGGAACACTGCTGCCGGGTGGCCGGGACGCGACCTTCCCGTGCCACAACTACAGGAGATTCCGATGCCCAAGCTTACATCGCTCGAGGACCTGCTCGTCCACGAGCTGCAGGACATCTACCACGCCGAGGGACAGATCCTCAAGGCGCTGCCCCGGATGATCAAGGCGGCGTCCCATCCCGAGCTCAAGTCCGCGTTCGAGGAGCACCGGCTCCAGACCGAGGGGCAGGTCGAGCGCCTGGAGCAGGCCTTCAAACTGCTCGGCATCCCGGCCAAGGGGAAGAAGTGCGAAGGGATGGCCGGCCTGCTGGAAGAAGGCAAGAAGACCATGGCCGAGGACGCCGAGCCCGGCGTGCTGGACGCCGCCCTCATCGCCGCGGCCCAGAAGGTCGAGCATTACGAAATCGCGGCGTACGGCTGCGTCTGCACCTACGCCGAGATGCTGGGCCACGACGAGGTGCACGACCTGTTGGGGCAGACTCTGGAAGAGGAGGAGGAGACCGACCAGAAGCTCACCGCACTGGCCGAGAGCGTGATCAACATCGACGCCGAAACGTCGGAGAAGAAGCCCTCGCGCTAGTCGGCTCGCGCCTCCATCGGCGATCCGTAGGACCGGAGCGTCGCCGGGTCATCGATCACGACCCGGCGCTGCTCGCGGGCCAGCGCCAACCGCACCCGGATCAGCAGCACCGTCGCTACCACCGCCAGGCCCAGCACCAGCCCCCACCAGAGGGCGACCGGGCCCCGGCCCCACCGGATGCCGTACAGGTAGCTGACCGGCAGTCCGAGGCACCAATAGCCCAGCAGGTTGACCAGCATGGCGACGCGGGTCTCACCCAGGCCGCGGAGAATCCCGGTCGCGACGGTCTGGGTCCCGTCGAACACCTGGAAGATGCCGGCCAGCGGGATCAGCGCTGCCGCCACCCGGATCACCTCGAGGTCCGGGGTGTAGAGTCGGGCCAGGGCGACCGGTGCGGTCAGGAACACGACCGCCGTGCAGACCATGAATCCAACCCCGCAGAGGAGCGCGGCCCCCGCCGCACCCCGGGTGGCGACCGGGTCGCCGCGGCCGACCCCCTGCCCGACCAGTACCGACGCCGCATCGCCCACCCCGAGCGGCACCATGAAGGTGAGTGAGGCCAGGTTGATGGCGACCTGGTGCCCGGCCATGGACCGGGTGCCCAGCCAGCCCATCATCAGCGCCACCAGGGCGAAGGCGCCGAACTCGAGAAAGACCTGAGCGCCGATCGGAAGGCCCAGGCGGAGCATCCTCGCGAGCGGCGCCATCTGCCACACCTCCCGCCGGACCGGGAACACCAGCGGGGCGAGCGCGCGCCAGGCCATGGCAAAGAGCAGGCCGGCGAGAAACCAGCGGCTGATCGTGGTGGCCCAGGCGGAGCCGGCCACCCCCAGCGCGGGCGCGCCCGCGTGGCCGAAGATGAGCATCCAGTTGAGCGCCGCGTTGGCCAGGTTGGCCAGCACGATCGCCACCACGATGGGACGCGTCACCCGCATGGACTGGAGCGTCTGCCGCAGGACGACGAAGAGGAAGAAGGGGAACACTCCCGGCGCCAGCCGTTCGGCGTAGTCCGCCGCGAACGGGACGACCTCCGCCGGCTGGCCGGCGTGCAGCATGAACGGCTCCGCAAGGAGGAGCAGGACGGCCGCCGGCAGCGTGAGGAGCCCGGCGAGGAGAATTCCCCGCTGCACGCCCCGGGCGGCTCCCTCGTGGTCGCGGGCGCCGACGGCCTGGGCGACCACCGGATCGAGGACCATCAGGGTCCCCATGCCGAATACCGCGATGAGGAAGAAATACAGGTTCCCCAGCGCCACCGCGGCCAGGGCGACGGCCGACAGGCGACCGACCATGAGGGTATCCACCACCCCCATGGACATCATCCCCACCTGGATCACCACCACCGGCAGGGCGAGCCCGACCATGGCGCGAAGATCGTCCCGCCGGGGAAGGAGCCGGCGGGATGACGGCGGGAGGTCGCTCATTCAGGAGCGGAAGGCGGAGGGTTCGGCCGGAGCTCGGGGCTGGGCCAGCAGGCGCTCGGCGAATTCGACCCGCTCGGTGAGCTCGGCCACCTCGGCACGCAGCGCGTCGACTTCCTCGAGCAAGGCCTCCGACGGTACGGCGGTCAGCTCGTATTCCGGGTCCCAGCGGGAGACCAGTCGCCCCTCGGCGTCGCGGAAGGAGCCGGCCGAAACCAGGATCAGGTCGTACAGATACCAGATGCCCAGTCCGCCGAGCGTCGCGCACATCAGGGCGCCGCTTCTGACCTTACCGACGTAGAAGCGATGTCCGCCGAACGGTCCGAGGAGTACGGCGAGGGCCAGGGCGACCCCGCGGGAGCGGGGCGATGGGGTAGTGGCGCCTGCGGTGGATCCGGTGAGCATGGCGGACAATATCCGACGAACGGATGCCGGTGTCCACCGGCCTGGACCGGGCCGGAGCGCGCCTGGAGGGAATCGAACCCCCAACCACCGGCTTAGAAGGCCGGTGCTCTATCCAGTTGAGCTACAGGCGCGGGCGTGCGAAACAGGAAGGCCGATCCGCGGTGTGCAGCAACTCGAGCGGGCGGCGTCAGACGCCGAGCACTCTCGTCATCAGGATCCAGACGAGGACCGGAACCAGCAGCGTGATGCCGATGCGCCGGACCGTCAGGTCGTTGATGCCCCACAGAATCGGAAGCCGATGGCCGCAGAGCTGGCAGGAGAGGCCGCCTTCGCTCTGGAAACCGCAGTTCGGACACTGCCGCATGAGACCAACCTCGAGCCTACAGGCGGCGGGCCATGCCTCAGCCCTGCCGCGAAGACATCCCTCGGGCCGCTTGGCGCCGGCCCACACGCAGGCTTGAACTTATCGAGCGGGCACCCGGGCCGCTACGTGCTCGCGCGGACACAGGGGCCATCGGGGCGCCGGGATTCGAACCCGGGACCTCCTGCTCCCAAAGCAGGCGCGCTACCGGACTGCGCCACGCCCCGTCGATTGCGCGGGTCAAGATACCCTGATCGGAAACCTCTGTGGAGCCCTGCACCGGCGGTGAAGTGCGGTGCGGGCCCCACAGTGTGGGCGGTCCGTTACAGAGCGCCGGGGGTAGCGGAGACGTACCGGCATAGTAACGTGGGGCAGCGGCAGAGTATGGGAATGCGGCCCCGGCCGAGCGGCCGGCCGAGGGCCGGGAACGGGGGTTGCGAAGGAGGCTCAGGTTCCCCCGTGACACTCCTTCTGGTCCAAGGGCCCGTATGAGTCACCCAGGCGCCCCCTCGCAGGGGCGGGCCAAGATCGCGATCGTGATCCCGGCGTACAACGAGGCGCCGGTGATCGAGGGCGTCCTCGATCGCCTGGGAGTCCTGGGCTACCATCTGGTCGTGGTGGACGACGGGTCGCGGGACGCGACGGCCGCCAGGGCGCGCCGGCCCGGCGTCGTCCTGGTCTCCCATCCGATCAACCGGGGCCAGGGAGCGGCCCTGCAGACCGGGATTACCGTCGCGCTCGCGCTGGGCGCCGACGTCATCGTGACCTTCGACGCGGACGGGCAGCACGACCCGGCGGACATCCCGGCGCTGGTGGCGCCGATTCTCACCGGAGAGTGCGACGTCACCCTCGGGTCACGCTTCCGGGGGCGGGCGGAGCGGATGCCGCTGGGCCGGCGGGTGATGCTGCGGGCCGCCGTGTGGTTCACCTGGCTCACCTCGAGCCTTCGGGTGAGCGATACCCACAACGGCCTTCGCGCCTTCAGCCGGAGCGCGGCGCAGCGGATCCGGATCACCATGGACGGCATGGCGCACGCGTCGGAGATTCTGGAGGAGATCTCCGCCCTCAAGCTCCGCTGGCGGGAGGTCCCGGTGACGGTTCGCTATTCGGACTACAGTCTGGCCAAGGGCCAGCGCTCGAGCGACAGCTTCCGGATCGCGGCGCAGGTCCTGATCGAGAAGCTCCACCGATGACCCTCTTCCAGCTCATCACCTTCCCGATCGCGCTCGCCGTCGGCCTGCGCAGCGCGTTCCGACTGCTTCGGGGCGAGCGCCACCGGCTGCGGGGAGTCCTGGCGACGCTGCTCTGGATCGCGGCCGCGATCACCATCCTCATTCCGAACGCCACCACCGAGATCGCCAACCGGCTCGGGATCGGCCGGGGCACCGACCTGGTGACTTACCTGGTCGCGCTGGCGTTTCTCTGGTCGTGGTTCTACTTCCACCAGAAGATCACCCGCACCGCCCGCCACGTCACCGACCTCAGCCGTGCGCTGGCGGTCGA
>DATCWW010000476.1:0-5485 GCA_036566145.1 Gemmatimonadales bacterium | reverse complement strand
CTCGCCTTCGCGGGGATCGGCCTCGAGGCCGCCGCGGGCGAATGGCCCGACGCCCCGACCAGACCCTGGCCCGATCCACGCGAGGAGCTCCCGACCCGATGAGCCGACGCTTCGGAATCGTTCTCGTCCTCTTCGTCCTGGCGGCGGTCGCCGCCGGCATTCTCCTCCGGCCGGCGCGTGAGGCCGGAGAAGAACGGGAGGCGCCGATCGTGGCGCCGAACCGGGTCAGGGAAGAGGATGGTGAGGCGCGCGTGGTGCTCGACAGCGCGGAGGTGGCTCGGGTGGGCATCGGCCTCGCCGTGCTCGCTCGAGCCGATCGGGGCGAGGAGCTGCGAGTGGCGGGGGAGGTCGTCGCGGAGCCGGAGCGCACCGCGGTCATCCGGGCCCCGGTCGCCGGTCGTCTCACCGCGCCGGAATCATCGCGCTGGCCGAAGCTCGGCGCGCGGGTGGCGGCCGGCGCCGTGCTGGGCCAGGTGTCCGATGCCCGGCCGATGGTGGCGCCGATCGGCGGCGTAGTCACCCAGGTCGGTGCCCGGCCGGGCGAGATCGTGGCGGAGGGGCAGACGCTGCTCGAGCTGGCCGATCGGAGCCGGCCGGTGGTGCGGCTCACCTGGCCCCAGGCGGGCGCGCCGCCGGCCGTGGTGGGACTTGCTCCCGACACCTCGCGCCGCGTCGAGGCCGATCTCATCGGCCCGGCCGCGGAAGCCGATCCGGTGACGCGCCAGGCGGTCTACCTCTACCGCGCACGCCGTGCCTGGCCCGGCGCCGTACCCGGAACGTTGGTGGACGCGGAGGTCCCCCACGGAGGCTCGGCGGCCGGCGTTCTCGTGCCCGACCGTGCCGTGGTGCAATGGGACGGCCTCGCCTGGGTCTACCTGCAACGCGCGCCGGGGCAGTATTTCCGTGTCCGCGTGCCCACCGACCACCCAGCGCCGCATGGCTGGATCGCCGGGGCCCCCCTCGAGGCCGGCGACACGGTCGTGGTGACCGGCGCCCAGGAGCTGCTCTCCGAGGAGTTTCGCGCCCGCGTGACCGTGGGCGACGAGTCGGGCGAGTGAGGGGAGAGGTCCGCGGATGCTGAGCGGACTGGTGCGCGGCTCGATCCGGCACCGCGGCGTGGTGCTCGGCCTCGCCGCGGCGCTGGTGCTGGTCGGCGCGGGCACCCTCGCGCGCGCGCCGCTCGACGTCTTTCCCGAGTTCGCCCCGCCGCAGGTCTCCATCCAGACGGAAGCTCCCGGACTCTCGCCGGAGCAGGTGGAGCTGCTCGTCACCAAGCCGTTGGAGGACGCGATCAACGGCGTGCAGGGCATCGCCGTGGTCCGCTCGCAGTCGATCCAGGGGTTGTCGGTCGTGACCGCCGTGCTGGCCGAGAGGGTGGACATCTACCGCGCCCGGCAATCGCTCGCCGAGCGGCTGGCGGAGGCCACGGGCGCGCTCCCCGAGACGGTGCACCCGCCGGTGCTCACCCCGCTCACATCCTCCTCGTCGACCGTGCTGGTGGTCGGCATCACGTCCACCACCCGGAGCGCGATGGAGCAGCGCACCTTTGTGGACTGGGTGCTGCGTCCCCGGCTGCTTGCGGTGCCCGGGGTATCCAAGGTGGCGGTCTTCGGCGGGGAAGTGCGTCAGCTTCAGGTCCAGCTCGATCCCGCGAGGCTCCGGCGCTACGGCGTCGGGATCGGGGAAGCCGCGGGGGCCGCCGCGCGCGCGACAGGGCTCCGGGGAGCCGGCGTGATCGATCAGGCCAACCAGCGGCTCACGGTGCAGGCCGAGGGGCAGGTGACCAGTCCCGCCGTCCTGGCCGCCACCGTGGTGCGGGAGCACGACGGCGTGGCGCTCCGGCTGGGCGATCTCGGGCGCGTCGTCGAAGGCGCCGCGCCCCGGTTTGGCGAAGGGGGCGTGAACGGCGTGCGCGGTCTCGTCGTGGTGGTCTCCGGTCAGCTCGGGGCCAACACGAAGGTCGTCGCCGGCCGAGTCGAGGCGGCGCTCGCCCGCCTGGCGCCCACCATCGAGGCCGCCGGGCTTACCCTCGATCCCGCGATCTTCCGGCCGACCGAGTTCATCGATCTCGCGATCAGGAACATCACCACCTCGCTCCTGCTCGGCGGCGCGCTGGTGGCGGTCATCCTGGTGCTCTTCCTCGCCGACGCCGGCGCGGCCGCCATTTCGCTCACCGCGATTCCGCTCTCCCTGTTGGCGGCGATCCTCGTCCTGGATGCCCTCGGATTCGGGATCAACACCCTCACGCTGGGCGGGCTGGCGATCGCGCTGGGCGAAGTGGTGGATGACGCGATCATCGACGTCGAGAACATCGCCCGCCGGCTCCGGCTCAACCGCGAGCGCCCCGATCCGCTGCCCGCGGCCCGGGTGGTGCTCGACGCTTCGCTCGAGGTACGCAGCAGCGTGGTGTACGCCACCTTCGTCGTCGCGCTGGTGTTCGTGCCGGTGCTGCTGCTGAGCGGGGTGCAGGGCGCATTGTTCCGGCCCCTCGGCCTGGCCTACATCTTCGCGACGCTCGCATCGCTCGCGGTGGCGCTCACCGTCACACCGGCGCTGACCTTGATCCTGCTGGTCCGGCGGGACGGCCGGACCGGCGAGGCCCGGGTGCTGGGCTGGCTCAAGCGGCGATACCGGGTGGCGGTGAGCTGGGGCGTCCGACACGCGGGGCCGGTGGGACTGGCGGCGGCGGTGATCTGCCTGCTCGCGCTGGCGGCGCTCCCCTTCTTCGGAGCCACTTTCCTCCCGGAGTTCCGCGAGGGACACTACCTGATCCATATGTCGGCCGTCCCCGGGACCTCGCTGGACGAGTCGCTGCGCCTGGGACAGCGGGTCACCGCCGCGCTCAAGGCCGATCCGCGCATCCGCTCGGTGGCGCAGCGGATCGGCCGGGCGGAGCTGAGCGAGGACACCTGGGGCACCAACTACACCGAGTTCGAGGTCGCGCTGCACCCGCTGAGCGGGGAAGCCGCCGAACGGATGGAGGACGACCTCCGCTCGCTCCTGGCCGGCTTTCCGGGTGTGAACTTCGCCATCCGCGGCTTCCTGTCGGAGCGAATCGAGGAGACCCTCACCGGTTCGACCGCCGAGCTGGTGGTCCGGGTCTACGGCGACGACCTGGACAGTCTCGACGTCGCGGCCCGACGCGTGGCCGGCGTCCTGGCGGCAGTGCCCGGGACCGCCGACGTGCAGTACGATCCGCCGCCGGTCACCCCCGGTGTGACCGTCCGGCTTCGGCCCGCGGACGTCTCCCGCGCCGGTCTCAGACCCGACGAGGTGCTCGCCGCGGTCGAAGCCGCGACCCGGGGCGTCGCGGTCGCCCAGGTCTTCGAGGGGAATCGCACCACCGACCTCGTCGTCACCGTGACGCCCGAGCAGCGGTCGCGGCCGGAAGAACTCCGCGCCCTCCCGCTGATCTCGGGCGGCGGACGTCTGGTGCCGCTGGAGCGGGTGGCCGACGTCGCCCGGACCAGCGGACGGTCGGTCATCATGCACGTCGGAGCTCGGCGGGTGCAGACGGTGACCGCCAACCTCGCCGGCGCCGACGCCGAGGGCGTGCAGCAGAGGCTGGAATCGCAGCTCGCCGCGACCCGCCTGCCGGACGGGGTCTACACCGAGCTCGGGGGCACCGGGACCGCACAGCGCGAGGCCCGCCGCGAGCTGCTCCGCAACAGCCTCCTCGCCGCGGCCGGGATCGTGATGCTCCTGTGGCTCGCGTTCGGCGAGCGCAGCCGCCTGCTCCTGGTGCTGGCCAACCTGCCGTTCGCCCTGGTCGGGGGAGTGTTCGCGGTGTTCCTCACCGGTGGCCTGCTGTCGCTGGGATCGCTGGTCGGGTTCGTCACCCTGTTCGGCATCGCCACCCGGAACGCGGTCATGCTCGTCTCCCACTACGACCACCTGGTAGGACGGGAAGGTCAGCGGTGGGAGGCCGGGACCGCCGTTCGGGGTGCGCTGGAGCGGCTGGGACCGATTCTGATGACGGCGCTGGTGACGGCCCTCGGCCTCCTGCCGCTGGCCCTGGGAAGCGGCGACCCCGGCCGGGAGATCGAGGGCCCGATGGCGATCGTCATCCTGGGCGGGCTGGTGACCTCGACACTGCTCAGCCTGTTCGTGCTCCCCGCGCTCGCCTGGCGGTATGGACGATTCGACCAGCCGCCCGAAGACCGGTCGGTGTGACCGGCCTCACGCCGGCCCGGGCCGGCAAGGACCACGATTGCGGATCGACCTCGACGAGGGAGCCCCCGTGAATCTGAGCACACGCGCGCATGGCTTATTGCGGATCGTGATCGGTTTTCTCTTCTTTCAGCACGGCTATGGAAAGCTCTTCGGAACCCTGCCCGGCGCCACCGAGGCGAGCACGCCCGTGCCGCTCGTGAGTCTCATCGGCTTGTCCGGGATTCTGGAGGTGTTCGGCGGGATCCTGATCCTGCTCGGCCTCTTCACCCGTCCGGTGGCGTTCCTGCTCGCCGGTGAGATGGCCGTGGCCTACTTCTACGTCCATGTGCACAAGGGATTCTGGCCGGTCGAAAACGGCGGAGAGCTCGCCGCGCTCTGCTGCTTCGTCTACCTGTTCCTCGCCGCGGCAGGGCCGGGGGCCTGGTCGCTCGACAGCCGGATCGCCCGGGGCCGCGGGAGCGACTGAGCCGGTATCACGCCTGCGCCGCGGTGGTGGACGGGTCGAGCCGCTCGAACACGCGCCCGAGCCATCGCACCATTACCATCCCCTCGACGGCGGCCAGTCCCAGCAGGGCGGCCACCGCGGGGACGGCCGCGTAGTATCCCAGCGGGCGCTCCAGCAGCAGGTAGATGCCGGCTCCAGCCCCGGCAGGGGGAATCAGCACCACCGCCAGCAACGCCGCAAAGCCGATGAGGACGAGCATGTTCTGACCGAGCGCTTCGACGCCGCCCGGCCGGCCGGTCCCGATGTGGGTCCAGCCCGGGAGAAGGAGCGCCGCGCCGTTGTGGAGCAGCATCCCGAGGCCGTTCACGGCCGGGAGCAGCACCAGCGCCAGGGCCAGCAGCGCGGTTCGCCCCGGCAGCCCGGGCAGATCCACCGGATCCACCAGAAACGCCAGCCAGCCGATGAGCAGAAGGCCGAGCTGGAGACCGGTCAGAATGAGCGCGGATGAAGCGGTCTCCGCCGCGACCAGCGAAGCTCCTCGCAGCGGATAGCTGCGCAGCAGGTCGAGCTTGAGCAGGTCGCCTCGGAGATCGTTGCGAATCCACTGCGGCCCGGCCACCAGCAGGAACCCGGTCCACATCGTCACCAGCCAGCCGAGCGCCTCCGCCGGCGCCGGATCGTCGAGGGTGGCGAGCCAGCCCGCGATCAGGGCTCCCCCGGTATAGACGGTCAGCACCAGTCGAGTCCGCGGCGAGCGGAGAGCGGCGACGGTGTTTTTCCAGGCGATGGCGGTGGCGGGCCGACCGGTGGGGGCCAGACGCGGCGTCGGCAGCCGGAGGCGACTGACGGCGGGGGCGGGCTGCGGCC
>DATCWW010000451.1:0-2215 GCA_036566145.1 Gemmatimonadales bacterium | reverse complement strand
CTCGCGATCGGCAGCAGCCGCCGCACCACGTTCTACGCGTTCACCTGCCCCGGGTGCGGCTCCTCCGTACGCAAGCCGGCGGGAGAGCGCATCATCGAACTCCTCACCGGCGGGGGAGTGCACACGCTGCGCCTGCACACCGCGCTGCGATGACCACGTAACACAGAGAGACTGCGAGGCCCCGCATGTTCTGGCCCATGCTCGCCATCGTGCTGGGATTCCTCGGCGTCGCCGTGCTCGGCGTGCTGGCCGTCAGGGTGTTCCTGGAGACCCGGCGGCTGGGGCGGCAGGTCTCCGCCGCCACGCGGCGGATCAACCGGGCGGCGGAGGATCTCGAACGAGCGGCGACCGGGCTCGCCGAGGCCGGTGAAGCCCTCCGGTAGCGGGGGAGCGGCATGCTGTTCACGGGCCCCGAAGGGTAGGCTTACCCAGGTCGGCCCAGGCAGGGGGAAGCGGGCCGCAAGCGGAACAATGCACGGGCATTGCCTCGCGTTTACCCGCGCGGGTTACGATCGCTGCCAGCGCGAAGATCGGACGTATGTCCGGCCGAACGGGCAGTGAGCCCCACCTCCCAGAAGCCCTCCAGTCGCCTCGCGAGAAGGAAGTCGCACATGATCGGCAATCTGAAGCCGCTCGAGATCGTTCTGATCATCGCTGTCATCCTGCTGCTCTTCGGTGCCAAGAAGCTTCCCGATGTGGCGCGTTCGCTCGGCAAGTCGGCCCGCATCCTGAAGAGCGAGGCCAAGGCGATGAAGCACGACGACGCGGAGCCCCCGGCAGCGCACACCGCACCGGACCCCGCCCCGCAGTCCACCGCTGCCCGCACCATCCAGGCCGCCCCCGGAGACGTGACCAGCGCCCGCCCGGTCGACGAGGCCAAGCCCACCACCCAGAGCTGACACCCGGCACGCTCCGCCGACGGCTGCCGCACGAGACGAGGGAAGTGGGTTGCTCAAGTCTGCCCGCAAGCAGGAGAAGAACGCCGAGGGGCGGATGCCGCTCCTCGATCACCTGCGTGAGCTGCGTAACCGGCTTCTGAAGGCCGTCCTGGCCATTGTCGTGGTGACGGTCGTTGCCGCCTTCTTCCAGAAGGAGATCTACGACTTCCTGCTGCGGCCCCTCCTCACCTCGGTGGGCTGCGAGGACGGCGTGGTCAGGGCGGTGAACGGCAAGCCGTGCGCGGTGCTGAAGACCGACACGGTGATGGGGCCCTTCACCAACGCTCTGAAGGTCGCCCTCATGTCCGGTGTGCTGCTGGCCGCCCCGGTCTGGCTCTATCAGCTCTGGGCCTTCGTGGCGCCCGGCCTGCACAAGAATGAGAAGCGGTACGCGTACTTCTTCGCGGTCGCGGGTGCCCCGCTGTTCCTGGCCGGTGCATACCTGGCCTACGCGATCCTTCCGCAGACCGCGGAGATCATGCTGGGCTTCACACCCGACGATGTCCAGAACCAGATCGCGCTCGACGACTACCTCGACCTGCTGACCCGCATGGTCATCGTCTTCGGCCTCGCCTTCGAGCTGCCGCTGCTGCTGGTCGCGCTCAACATGACCGGCGTCGTCTCCGGCGCGCGGATGCTCCGCTGGTGGCGCGGCATGATCGTCGGGCTCACCGCCTTCGCCGCGATCGCCACCCCCGGTGGTGAACCGCTGTCGATGCTGCTGCTCGCCGGGCCGCTCGCCGTCCTGTACTTCATCGCCGTGGGCTTCGCGCTCCTCAACGACAAGCGCAGGCGGCGCGCCGACCCCGACGTCGAGCTCGATGACGACGAGGCCTCGCAGCTCGACCTCACCCCCGAGGAGATCGGCAGCATCGAGGGCGTGTCCGCCTCCCGTGCCGCCCTGCCCGAGCAGGCGAGCGGCGCCCCGGACGACGGGCCGTCCTACCGACCGGGCGGTTACGACGACATCACCTGATCTTGTAGGGTCCTCTCTCCCAGACACCACCCGGGGGGCCCAGTGACCAGCGAGATCATTCTCTTCGTCAATCCCGCCGCCGGACGCGGCCGGGGCGCGCGTGCCGCGCAGCCGGCGGCTTCAGCGTTGCGGGACGCCGGTTTCTCCGTACGGACCGTCCTCGGCGAGAACGCGGACGACGCTCTGCGCCGCGCACGCGAGGCCGTCGCCGCCGGAACCGGGGCGCTCGTCGCGGTGGGCGGGGACGGCATGATGTCGCTCGCGCTGCAGGCGGTCGCCGGGACCTCCACCCCTCTCGGCG
>DATCWW010000449.1:0-3370 GCA_036566145.1 Gemmatimonadales bacterium | reverse complement strand
AGCCGACGGAGGGCCGGCTGGCGGGGTGGCGGCGCTGCTCTCGCGGCGCTTGCAGCCGGCGATGGCCGCGAGCGCCGCCAGGCCGAGTGCGGCGGAGGTACGGGTCAGGAGCATACTAAAGAGTAGTCTGGCCGGAAGGCGATCCCGGCTGTAAGCTGGGCGGGACGATGCCCGTGGACTCCTCCCCGCGCACCTCCGCCGCACTGCCGATCCGCCTCCTCCACCTCTGGCGGGTGGCGCTGTTGTGCCTGACGCTCGCGCACGAGGGAAAGCATCCCGCGCTCGCCATCCTGCTCCTGGTTCCGCTCAACCATCTGTTCTTCAAGCTCACCGCCGGTCTCGAGCGGACCACCGGCGGCGCCCGGACGGCACGCGCGGGTTGGGTCGTGGGACTATACCTTCTCGCGACCCTCGCGCTCGTGCGTTCGTACGGGTCGCTCGCGGGCCTGCTCTCCGATCTCAGGACGCTGAGCGGGAACTGGAAGTGGTGGGCGCTGGTCTTCACCGTCTCCCTGCTCACCGTCCTCTACCGCCCGATCGCGGCCGTACTGCGGCGCTTCATCGACGCGACCGGGCTGGAGGATTCCCGCCTCTGGTCCGGCCTGGCGGTGGCGGTCGGCGTGTGGATCTGGTGCGCCGCGGTGTTCGCGGCGCTCTTCCAGCAGCTCTCGCTGCTCTGCGACCAGTCGCCCGTGGCGCTCTGCGGGGCCGAGAAAGCGTTCACGCAGCCGCTGGTCCGTTTCCCCGACGCGATGTACTTCAGCACCGTTACCCTGTCGACTGCGGGCTACGGCGACATCGCTCCGGTGTCGGACCTGGCCCGGGCGATGGTGTCCCTCGAGATGGTGGTCAGCTTCGGCCTGCTCGGCTTCGTGCTGAGCCGGGTCGCGGGGGTTACGCTGCCGGCGGCTCCCCGCCCGCCGGATAGGACTTGAGCGGCACCTCCCCCTTCGCCCACGCCTTCGCCACCGGATCCACGATGCGCCAGCTCTCCTCGGCTTCGTCGCCGCGGATGAACAGCGTCGGGTCTTTCCGCAGCATCTCGAGCAGCAGATTGGCGTAAGGAGTCCGCTTCGGCTCGGCGGTGTGCAGCTCGAGCTCGTGCTCTCTGCCCTCCCGCGCGTCGCCGATGGTCATCGCGGTCAGCGTGATGTACGGCTGCATCAGCCCCAGCCGGAAGACGTTCGGCGCGATCCCGGGATACTGCTGCCTGATCCGCCGGCGGAGCGGCCGGAAGTGCACCGCGATCTCGGCCTGATCCTCCGCCATGGCCTTGCCGGAGCGCAGGGTGAAGGGCACGCCTTCCCACCGGTCGCTCTCCACCTCGAGCGTAACGGAGGCGTAGGTCTCGGTGTTGCGCTTGGGATCCACGCCCGGCTCGTCCACGTAGGAGGGAACCTTGCGGGATCCGATCTTGCCCTTGGTGTAGCGCGCCCTGACGGTATTGCCCCGAATCCACTCCACTGACGGCGTCGCCACCGTGCGCAACGCCTCCACCCGCATGTCGCGGATCGAGTTGGCGTCGAAGCGGGCCGGCTCGGCCATGAGCACCAGCGCCAGGGCCTCCATCAGGTGGTTCTGCACCATGTCCTTGAGCGCGCCGGCCCGGTCGTAGTAGGAGGCGCGGCCCTCGAGCGCGAGACTCTCCATCCAGCTGATGTCCACCCGCTCCACCTGGGTCGCGTTCCACGTCGGCTCGAACACCCGGTTGCCGAAGCGGAGCGCGATCACCTGGCGGACCAGGTCGTCGGACAGGAAGTGGTCGATGCGGAAAACCGTCGGGTGCGGCATCCTGGTGCGCAGGAGCTCGTTCAGGTGCCGAGCGGACTCGAGATCGGACCCGAACGGCTTCTCGATCGCCACCGCATCGGTAGGCCCCAGGTCCGCCGCGGCGAGCGCGGAGAGGACGGACTCGAGCAAGGCGGTCGGCAGGGCGAGATACACCAGCGTGTTCCGGCACCGCTCGCCGATCACCCGGCGGACGTCCTTGGGATCGGTGACGTCCGCCGGCATATAGCTGAGCATGCCGAGCAGGCGGTCGCGCGCCTTCGACGAGACCCCGGACGCGTGCTCGGTGAGCCCACTCTCGATATTCCGGCGGAAGTCCTCGGCGGACCACTCGTCCATGGCGGAGCCGACGACCTTGAGCTCGGGCGGAAGGGCCTTCTCTTCCGTCAGCTGCGCCAGCCCGGGCATCAGGAGCCGGCGGGTCAGATCGCCGGATGCCCCGAAGATGATGATGCGCTCGATCACGTCCGGGTCCTCAGGTCGGCAGCTCCGTGCCGGCCTGCTCGGCGATCATGTACGCGGCGTACCACTCGGGCCACTCCGCGTCCCGCTTCCCGGTCCGCTTCTCGTGCTCGCCATGCGCCGCCTCGGCGCGGCGGAAGGCGGCGGCCAGGTCGACCGCGCTGGCGAAGCTCGTGACGCCCGAGTCGATCCGGCCGGGGAGCCGGGCGGTGATCTCCTGCAGCAGCCACGCATTGCCATCGGGGTCGCTGAACGATGCGAAGGACCCGTAGCTCTGCCGGTTCGGCGCGGGGCCGCTCAGCCTCCCCTTCGGGTCGAGTCGGTTCCACCCGGCGAAGTGGAAGACCTCGCTGACATCCACCCCGCGCGCCAGCAGCTCGGCGCGGGCCGTCTGGATGTCGGAGACGATCAGCCAGAGCTGCTGGACAGATCCCGGGGCGGCGGAGGTGACATTGGTGCCGAAGTGCACCGAGCAGGGGGAGCCGGGCGGCGTGACCTGGACCACGTGCTCGTCGCCGGCAGTGAAGTCGGCGTCGAGCCGCCAGCCGAGCCCCACGTAGAAGGCCTTGGCGCGTTCCACGTCGGCGACGGGGATGGTGACGACCTCGAGCTTCATGTCCGCCCTGCCGACCTTGGCCGGGTTCGTCGTTGCGGTCGTGGGGATTGCGGTCGTGCTCATGGCTGCCTCCTGGGTTTCGTCTGGATCCAGTCCGAGCTGGCAACAGTATCGTCTCCCCGAAGAGGCAGCCAGTAGACCATCGTCGCACCCAGGTCCCCGGACCAGTCCAAGCGTGAAACCGGCGGAGGGGTCCGACCGTAATAGTGCCGCTGGCATATTTACGGCCCCCGTTCCCGGCCCGCCCATGAGCGACCTCGAATACCACGTGTTGTTGGCCCTCGCGGCCGGTCCCCTGCACGGCTACGCGCTGAAGCAGCGGGTCGAAGTCGAGTCCGACGGCAACCTTACGCCGCAGCCGGGCTCGCTCTACCGGGTGCTCGCCCGGCTCATGACGTCGGGGTTCGTGGCCGAGACGGACCCGGACGGGCCGGAGTCGCCGCACCCGGGGCTGGCGCGGCGGTACTACGCGCTGACCGCGGCCGGGCGGCGGGCGCTCGCCGG
>DATCWW010000447.1:0-8159 GCA_036566145.1 Gemmatimonadales bacterium | reverse complement strand
CCAAGGTGCAGTGGAAGTTCAATCTCGACGCCGGCCTCGGCACCTTCGGCTTCAACAACTCCCTCTACGCCAACGCCCACCCCGATCCCTCGGGGAACCTGAGCGACAACTGGGTCGAGGGCTTCGCCAAGCCGGCCCTCTCGGCCACCTACGGCCTCAAGAAGGGCGAGCTCTACGGGGCGATCAGCGCGGTTGGCGAGCGGACCTACGCGGCGCCGCCGCCCCTGGTGGGCGAGGAAGCTTCCTCCTACCAGGTCGAGGACCTCTACCTCGGCTGGCGCTCCGGCACGGCGCTCGACCTTGGGGAAAACGCCCTCGATTTCACGGTGGGCCGGACTCAGTACAAGATCGGCACCGGTTTCCTGCTCTGGGACGGTGGCGGTGAAGGCGGCTCCCGGGGTGGCTATTGGAGCGGTGCACGGAAGGCCTGGCAGTTCGCCACGGTGGCACGGTTCAAACCGAAGCGTCACACGTTCGAAGGCTTCTACCTCGACCGGGACGAGGTCCCCGAGAGCGAGACCGGGACCCGGCTCTTCGGCGGGAACTACGAGTACGCCTTCAACGAGTCGAACACCGTCGGCGCCACCTACCTGAACTTCCAGTCCGATTCGTTACCGGTTCGTGACGGAATGTCGGTCTACAACCTTCGAGCCTACGTCGCGCCGTTCCGGCGGGTGCCGGACATCTCGCTGGGCGCCGAGTTCGCCCGGGAGGAGAACAGCGACCTGATCGGCTCGACCGCCTGGATGGTCCAGGGCGCCTACCACTTCAGCAAGGCCAAGTGGGCACCCAAGGTCTCCTACCGGTACGCCTTCTTCGAGGGCGACGACCCGTCCACCGCCAAGAGCGAAGCGTTCGATCCATTGCTCCCCGGCTTCTCCGACTGGGGCTCCTGGTGGCAGGGTGAGATCGCCGGGGAGTACTTCCTCTCCAACTCCAACCTGATCTCCCACCAGGTGCGGGTGCACGTGACGCCCAGCGAGTCGCTGGGCGCGGGACTCATCGGGTACGTCTTCAAGGCCGACCAGCCGGCGACGTTCGCGCCGGGCGTCACCTCCGACGCCATCGCGACGGAGCTCGACGCGTACGCCGACTGGCAGGTCAACAGCAATTTCCTCGCGAGCTTCGTCGCGGCCTTCGCCCATCCGCAGGATGCGGCGGAGCAGGGCTTCGGCCGGACCGACGACTTCACCTACGGCATGATCTATGTCACCTACTCCTATTGATCCCCAGGGTGCGAAGGAGCGCTCATGATCACCCATGTCTCCCGCCCGCAGACGCGGCGCGTGCTGATGGTGGACGACGAGCTCGCCAACCCGACCACGGCCGGGGGGCGGGCCGTTCGGGGGCTGGCGGACGAGCTCAAGGCCCGCGGCATCGACGTGGTCGAGGCGTACTCCTGTGAGGACGGCACCGCCACCGTCACCTCGGACTCCGCCCTGCACTGCGTGCTGGTCAACTGGACCCTGGGCAACAACGATCGCCGCTCGCACGAACAGGCGACCGAGCTGCTGCGCGCGCTCCGGGCCCGGAACGCGACCATCCCCGTCTACCTGATGGCCGACCGCAAGGCCACCGACGTCACCATCGAGGTGGCGACGCTGTCCGACGAGTTCATCTGGCTGCTCGAGGACACCGCGACCTTCGTCGGCGGCCGCGTCTCGGCCTCGATCGAGCGCTACCTCCAGACGCTGCTGCCGCCCTTCGCCGCGGCGCTGGCCCGCTACGACCGGGAGCGGGAGTACTCCTGGGCCGCGCCCGGCCACCAGGGCGGCGTGGCATTCCTCAAGTCGCCGGTCGGCCGGGTGTTCTTCGACTACTACGGGGAGAACCTGTTCCGCACCGACATGGGGATCGAGCGGGGCGCCCTGGGCTCGCTGCTGGGACACAGCGGCCCGGTGGGCGAGAGCGAGCGGAACGCGGCCCGCATCTTCGGCGCCCATCGCTCCTACTCGGTCCTCAACGGGACCTCGGGCTCCAACCGGGCCATCATGTCGGCCTGCGTGGGCGACGGCGAGATCGCCCTGTGCGACCGGAACTGCCACAAGTCCATCGAGCAGGGGCTGGTGCTGACCGGCGGCATTCCCGTATTCCTGGCCCCTACCCGGAACCGGTACGGCATCATCGGACCGATTCCGCCGGCGCAGCTCGAGCCCGACGCGATCAAGAAGGGCATCGCCGCGAACCCGCTCGCCAAGTCCGCGACCACGAAGCGGCCGGTGTATGCCGTGGTCACCAACTGCACCTACGACGGGATGTGCTACAACGCGGCGGACGCGGAGGCACGGCTGGCGAAGAGCGTGGACCGGATCCACTTCGACGAGGCGTGGTACGGCTACGCCCGGTTCAATCCGATGTACCGCGACCGCTTCGCCATGCGGGGAGACCCGGGGGATCATCCCGACGATGGCCCCACCGTCTTCGCCACGCATTCGACCCACAAGCTGCTGGCGGCGCTCTCACAGACCTCCTACATCCATATCCGCGACGGCAAGGGCGCCATCGATCATGGCCGGTTCAACGAGGCCTACTGCACCCAGGCGAGCACGTCCCCGCTCTACGCCCTGATCGCCTCGAACGACGTCGCCGCGGCGATGATGGACGGGCCGGCCGGCACCGCGCTGACCCAGGAGGTGATCGACGAGGCTGTCGCCTGCCGGCTCGCGGTGGCGCGGGTCCGCCAGGAGTTCGTGGCCAAGAAGGACTGGTTCTTCGCCCCCTGGAACGCCGAGGAGGTCCGCGATCCCAAGACGGGCAAGCGGATCCCCTTCCACCAGGCGCCGGCCGAGCTGCTGGCGACCGAGCCCAACTGTTGGGTGCTCCACCCCGGAGACAGCTGGCACGGTTTCGAGGGGATCCCCGACAACTGGTGCATGCTCGACCCGATCAAATTCGGCATCGTCTGCCCGGGCATGAAGCCGGACGGCAAGCTCGACGACAAGGGTCTCCCGGCCGACATCGTCACTGCCTATCTGGGCCGTCACGGAATCGTGCCGTCGCGCACCACCGATCATATGGTGCTGTTCCTCTTCTCCGTCGGCATCACCAAGGGCAAGTGGGGCACGCTCCTCAATACCCTGCTGGACTTCAAGAACGACTACGACCGCAACGCCCCGCTCAGCCAGGTCCTGCCCAACATCGCGGCGGCGGCTCCCGATCGGTACGCCGGCATGGGGCTCAAGGACCTGGGCGACGAGCTGTGGGCCCACATGAAGCGCAGTCGGCAGGGGCACTGGCAGGCCCAGGCCTACGCCAGCCTCCCCGTGCCGGAGATGACCCCCCGGCGCGCCTTCCAGCAGCTGATGGCGGGGAACGCGGAAAAGGTCGCGCTGGATGACATGGCCGGCCGGGTCGTCGCGGTCGGCGTGATTCCCTATCCGCCCGGGATTCCGATTGTCATGCCGGGAGAGAACATCGGCGAGGATGACGGTCCCTGGCTCACCTACCTCCGCACGCTGCAGGAGTACGGTCACCGCTTCCCCGGATTCGCCAAGGAAGTCGAGGGCACGGAGGAGCGGGACGGGGTCTACCACATCTACTGCCTGACGCCGGCGGGTACCAGGCAGACGACCGGTGCGCGACAGGAAGAAGCCCAGACCCGGCGTGCTTCCCGGCCGCATCGCGCGCCGCATGGCAAAGAGGTCGGGGTGTGACCTAGGGGTGGAACGGACGAACGGGCAACTACGTCTATCAGGAGCGGATCGATGACCGCATCAAGTTCTACACCTGCCCGGTCCGGCGGTGATCTGGGCGCCGCGGCCGTGCCTACGGGAGCTTCCGCGGCCAAGAAGATGAACGTGGTGCAGCTCACGTTCATCGTCGCGGTGAACATGATGGGCTCCGGCATCATCATGCTCCCCACCAACATGGCCCAGGTGGGCGCGATCTCCCTGCTCTCCTGGATCGTGACTGCGCTGGGGTCCATGGCCATCGCCTACGGGTTCGCCCAGGCAGGGCTGTTCAACCAGCGCGAGGGCGGCATGTCCGCCTACGCCGAGGACGCCTACGGGAAGCCGGGCTATTTCATCGTGTTCTTCCTGTACTTCCTCTCCCTCGCCATCGGCAACGTGGCCATCGCGATATCGGCGGTGGGCTACCTGGCCTCGTTCTTCCCCTGGCTGTCCTCCACCGCGGTGGCGACCACGATCGGCGTCATCGGGCTCCTCTGGCTCACCACCGTCGCGAACTTCGGCGGGCCCAGCCTGACCGGCAAGATTGGCTCGATCACGGTCTGGGGCGTCATCCTGCCGGTGGGATTCATCTCCTTCCTGGGCTGGATCTGGTTCAAGGGCGACACCTTCTCGGCGGCCTGGAACCCCCAGGGACTGAGTCTAGGCGAAGGGATGGGGTCCAGCATCGCGCTCACCCTGTGGGCCTTCCTCGGGATGGAGTCGGCGGCGCAGAACTCCTCCGCGGTGGAGAACCCGAAGCGGGACGTCCCGCTCGCGTGCATGTTCGGCACCCTCGGCGCCGCGGTCATCTACATCCTGTCCACTGCGGTGATCCAGGGCATCGTGCCCAACGCGGAGCTGGCCAAGTCCACCGGACCGTTCGGCCTCGCCTACAGTCACATGTTCAATCCCACCGTGGGGTCGATCGTGATGGGCCTGGCCGTGCTGGCCTGCCTCGGCTCGCTCCTGGGCTGGCAGTTCACCATCAGCATGACCGCCAAGTCGGCGGCCGATCAGGGGATGTTCCCCGGCTTCTTCTCCAAGCTGAACGGGCTGGGCGCGCCCGTGGTGGGCATGGTGGTGATGGGCGTGGTGCAGTCGCTGCTGGCCCTGTCCACCGCCTCGCCCACTCTGAGCGAGACCTTCGGCGTCTTGGTGGGCCTCGCGGTCGTGACCAACGTCATTCCCTACATCATCGCCCTGTCGGCCCTGCCGCTGATGATGCGCACGGTCGGCGTGGAGCCGGGCAAGTACCGCCTGAACGTGATCGTCGCGGTCGTGGCGATGCTCTACAGCACCTACGCGATCTTCGCCTCCGGCAAGGACGCCGTGATGGGGGGCACGCTGGTCATGGCGATCGGCTTCATCATCTGGGGATTCATCGCGCACCGCTTCGTGGCGACCCGGCGCGCGGCGGCAACCGCCTGAGGGACCAGACGTCAAGGAGACGCACCATGCGATACGTAGCAGGCATCAGCGCGCTCGCGCTGCTTGCGGTGACCCCGGCGGCGTTCGGGCAGGCCAAGAAGGCGACGCCGGCGCCGGCCGCGAAACCCGCGGCCACGACCCTGGAGCGAGTCAAGGCGAGCGGGAGTCTCAAGCTGGGATATCGCACCGACGCACGCCCCTTCTCGTTCAAGGACGCCTCGGGGAACCCCGCGGGATATTCGGTGGACCTGTGCCAGGCGGTCGGCGACGCGGTCAAGGGCAAGGCCGGGGTGGCTGACCTCAAGGTGGAGTGGGTCCCCGTCTCGGTCGACAACCAGCTGCGGGCGGTGCAGCAGCACGAGGTCGACATCCTCTGCGCCGCGGCCACCGTCACCCTCTCCCGCCGGGAGCAGGTGGACTTCTCCCTCCCGATCTTCCCGGGCGGGGTGGGCGTGGTGGTGCGCACCGACGCTCCCAAGCGGCTGAGGAACATCCTGAACGGGGAAGCGGCGCAGTACACGCCGGTCTGGAGGGCCGTGGCGCTCAACATCCTGCGGGAACAGGTCTTCACCGCGGTCCCGGGCACGACGGCTGAGCAGTGGGTCAAGGACCGGGGCCAGGAGTTCCAGGTCCAGTTCGCGCTCACCCCCGCCGCGAGCTACGAGGCCGGCATCCAGGCCGTCGTGGACCGGAAGGCGAGCGCCTTCTTCGCCGAGCGGGCGATCCTCCTCGACGCGGTCAAGAGCAACAAGGCGGCCGGGGATCTGATGGTGCTCGACCGCCAATACACCTATGAGCGTCTGGCGCTGCCAATCCAGTACGGCGACGACGAATTCCGTCTCCTGGTCGACCGCGCCCTGAGTAAGGAGTTCGAGTCGGCCGGCTACAAGGGCACCTACGCGAAGTGGTTCGGCGAGCCGAACGAGAAATCCGAAGTCTTCTTCCGGTGGAATTCGCTGCCGGAGTGAGCCCAGATCTGTTGGAGGCGGTGACATGATCCAGCGTAGCATCAAGCGCCTGAGCTGGCGGGCGCTCGTGGTGGACGACGAGCTCCCCGCCCTGACCGCCGAAGGGCGGGCGACCCGGGCGCTGGTACAGGAGCTCCAGGGCCGGGCGATCGACGTGGTCGAAGCCGCCTCCGCCGAGGACGGGAGCTCCGTGGTCGTCTCCGACTCGGCCATCCACGCGATCCTGGTGGACTGGACGCTGGGCGACCAGAACGGCGGCCCTGCCCGGGGCGACCATGAGAGCGCCCGCAACCTGATCAAGCAGGTCCGGTCGCGCAACGACAAGATCCCCATCTTCCTGATGGCCGAGCGGGGCGAGGCGTCGTCGATCCCGATAGACGTCATGGAGATGGTGGACGAGTACATCTGGACCCTGGAGGACACGGCGGCCTTCGTGGGGGGTCGGGTCGCGGCGGCGATCCGGCGCTACGTGGAGGTGATGCTTCCACCCCTCGCCGCGGCCCTCATGAAGTTCAGTCAGGAGTACGAATACTCCTGGCACACGCCCGGCCACACCGGCGGGACCGCGTTCCTCAAATCCCCCGTGGGCCGGATCTTCTTCGACTACTTCGGGGAGAACCTGCTCCGCTCCGACCTCTCCATCAGCGTCGGGGCGCTGGGGTCGCTCCTGGATCACACCGGCCCCATCGGCGAGCACGAGAAGTACGCGGCCCGGGTCTTCGGTGCCCACCGCACCTACAGCGTCACCAACGGCACGTCGATGTCGAACCGGGTCATCTTCATGGCCGCGGTGGGGCGGGACCAGATCGCGCTCTGCGACCGGAACTGCCACAAGTCCATCGAGCACAGCCTGGTGATGTCCGGCGCGATCCCGCAGTACCTGGTGCCGCTGCGCAACCGCTACGGCATCATCGGCCCGATTCCGGGGGAGCGGCTCAAACCCGCCGCGCTCAAGGCCGCCATCAAGGCCAACCGGCTGGTGAAGAAGGGGATCGACACCCGACCGGTGCACGCGATCATCACCAACTCGACCTACGACGGCCTCTGCTACAACGCTCGCCGGGTGCAGGCGCTGCTCGACCCGACCGTGGACCGGATCCACTTCGACGAGGCGTGGTACGCCTACGCCCGGTTCAATCCGCTCTATCGGGACCGGCACGCGATGTTCGGAGATCCCAAGGAGCACACCGGCCCGACGATCTTCGCCACCCACTCCACCCACAAGCTGCTGGCGGCGCTCTCCCAGGCCTCGCTGCTCCACATCCGCGACGGCCGGAGTCCGATTCCGCACGCGCGCTTCAACGAATCGTACATGATGCAGGCGTCCACCTCGCCACTCTACACCATCATCGTCTCCAACGACGTGACCGCGGCGATGATGGATGGGCCGGGCGGGGTGGCCCTCACCGCCGAGTCGATTGAAGAGGCGGTGGCGTTCCGGCAGACCATGGGCCGGGTGCACAAGCAGTTCCAGGAGCGGGGCGACTGGTTCTTCCAGACCTGGAACCCGGATCAGGTGAAGGAACGCAAGGGCGGGAAGGCCGTCAGGTTCAGTGACGCGTCTCCCGAATTTCTCGCCACCGAGCCCGACGCGTGGGTCCTGCACCCGGGCGAGGCCTGGCACGGGTTCGGCGACCTCGAGGACGGCTACTGCATGCTCGACCCGATCAAGGTCTCCGTCATCACCCCCGGCGTGGCCGACAAGGGCGGCCTCGACAAGAGCGGGATTCCGGCGACGCTGGTGACCGCCTACCTCCACCGGCGGGGGGTCGAGGTCGAGAAGACCACCGACTTCACGATCCTCGTCCTCTTCTCCATCGGCATCACCAAGGGCAAGTGGGGGACGCTGCTCAACGCGCTGCTCGACTTCAAGCGTGACTACGACAGCAACGCCTCCCTGGCCGAGGTGCTCCCGGACCTGCCGGCCAACCACCCCGACGTCTACGGCGGCCTCGGCCTGCGCGACCTGGCCGACCGGATGTTCGCGACGCTCAAGGAGACCCGGCAGACCCACTGGCTGTCGGAGGCCTTCTCCACCCTGCCCGACGCCGTCATGACGCCGAGCGCGGCCTACCAGCATCTCGTGCGCGAC
>DATCWW010000446.1:0-2671 GCA_036566145.1 Gemmatimonadales bacterium | reverse complement strand
CGGGTGGGCCGGCCGTCGATCGCCCCGGAGCGGCTCTTGCGGGCCCTGCTGCTGCAGGTCCTCTACAGCGTGCGCAGCGAGCGGCTGCTGATGGAGCAACTCGACTACAACCTGCTCTTTCGCTGGTTCGTGGGCCTGCCGGCGGACGCCCCGATCTGGGATGCCACCGTCTTCACGAAGAATCGCCAGCGGCTGCTGGAGGGCGACATCGCCCGGGCCTTCTTCGAGCGCGTCGTGGCCGAGGCGCGACGGCGCGGCGTCCTTTCGGATGAGCACTTCACCGTCGACGGCACGTTGATCGAGGCCTGGGCCAGTCTCAAGAGCTTCAAACCCAAGCACGCCTCGGGCCCACCCCCCGACGACCCGGGCAATCCCACCGTCAACTTCCACGGCGAGCGCCGGAGCAACGCCACCCATGCCTCGACGACGGATCCGGACGCCCGGCTGTTCCGCAAGGGCGATAGCCACGAGGCCAAGCTCTACTACCAGGGGCATGTCCTCATGGACAACCGCGTGGGGCTGGCGGTTGACGGCAGCCTGACCCCGGCCAGCGGGTTCGCCGAACGCGACCAAGGCCTGCTGCTGGTGGCGCGGCGGGGCACCCACCGTCGGCTCACGCTGGCGGCGGACAAGAGCTATGACACCCGGGACTTCGTGGACGCCCTCCGCGGCCTCGTGGTCACGCCCCACGTGGCCCAGCACACGACCAAGCGGGCCAGTGCCGTGGATCGCCGCACCACGCGCCATCCCGGCTATCAGGTGAGCCAACGGCGGCGCAAGCGCATTGAGGAGATCTTCGGCTGGCTCAAGACCGTCGGGCTGCTCCGCAAGACGCGGCACCGCGGCGTGGCGCGGGTCGGCTGGATGTGTACCTTTGGCCTGGCGGTCTACAACCTGGTCCGCCTCCGCACCCTCGCGGCGCAGCCGACATGACGGCCCAGCCACGACCGGATGGTGCGCTCGCCCTCGCGGCGGGGCGCCGGGGCCGAATCCCAGAGCCCGCGCGGCCCTCATGACCACTCCCGCGCACCACCCCATGCGCCCTTCACCTAGTTTTTCCGTAGCCTGCTAGCGCTCCACACGGATATCCACGGGACGCGCCGCGCGCTGGAAGCTGTCGTCGACGTACCGCTCGTACGGGATCCGCTGGCGAATGATGCCGGCCTCCAGCGCGGCCTCCATCAGGTCGTCCAGCTCGGACCGGACCAGGCGCAGGTCGGCGTAGGTCACCCGGTCCCGCGGATTGCTCAGCACGTGCCGGATGATGCCGGGGCTCTGGTTGAAGAGGTCGGGCGCCGCCACCAGGTCCGCCGCGTGATCGCGGTTGGCCTGGCCGGCTTCGAGCCAGGCTCCCGCGGAGAGGACGTGGTCGACCAGCTGCTGCACCTGGGGCCGGTTGCGGTCGATCAGCTCCTGGCGGACCGTCAGCACGCAGCAGACGTAGCTCGGCCACTTGTCGCGCGTCATGTAGAGAATACGCGCGTAGCCGCCCACCTCCGCCACCGCCCCGAACGGCTCGCCGGTCGCGTAGGCGTCGACCTGGCGCGCGTAGAGCGCGGCCGGCATGTCGGGAGGCGCCATCTCCACCAGCTCCACGTCGCGGACGGTCATGCCGCTCTCCTTCAGCATGCGCCGGACGAACAGGTGGTCGACCGCGAAGCGGCTGGGGATCGCGATGCGCTTGCCGCGCAGGTCGCGAAAAGTCCGCGCGGGCGAGTCATTCCCCACCATGATGACCGCGCCCGAGCGATGGCCGAGGGAGACGATCTTGGCGTCCACCCCGCTCTCCACCAGGTCCATCACCATGGGAGCGAGCAGGTAGGCCGCCTTCACCTGCCCGGCCATGAACGACTCCTTCAGCTCGGGCCAGCCGCTGTACTTGCTGTACTCGGCGGGCGAGTCGGCCAGGGTCACGTCCACCACCGAGCGGCCCTCCGCGTCCCGCGACATCGCCAGACTGGCGATCGGCAAGGTGAGGTTTCACGTGACGGGCAGGCCGCCCACCTGAACCGGACGCGCCTCGGCGCGGGTGACCACGGCGCCGCGATGATTGACGAACACGTGGAGCGCGGACACGCACAGAAGCCACACTCCGGCCCCGACCAGCACGCCCCGGATGCTCGGGCGCAGACGGATGTGCCACGTCGGGAGAGATCTCACGGGGTCTCAGTCAAGCACAGTTCGGGCCGCACATCCAATCGCGAGCGGGTCCCGCGATCCGGGGACCAGGACAAGACGACCCGGTAAGAGCGACCCGCTCGCGAGGCAGCGGGGCGCCCGGTCCGAGGGAGTTGCGGTCGGCATCTGACTTGCTGTCCACACGGCCGTGATCGGTCCCGGCCCGCGAAGAACTGTCCGCGCGTGGGGATGGCTCGCCGTCCCCGGCATCGCCGCTTGGGGATGCTCGCGGGGCCACTCGGTGCTCCGGCCCGTCTCGATCGAGGCGCAGCCCCAGGCCTGGCTGACCGGCGCGCTCTTCGGCATCACCGCCGTCGTGTTCATCCTCACCTCCGCGGCATTGATCGCCGCCCTGGTCCGGCAGAATCCCCGGCCTCCCACGCCCGCGACGGGGTCCGCGCAGGACGATCGCGGTCGCATCCGCGCGGTCGTGACCGCCGTCGGGGCGACGGCCGTGGTGCTGGCGGTCGTGGTCGCGGCGAGCCTGGCGGCC
>DATCWW010000433.1:0-10904 GCA_036566145.1 Gemmatimonadales bacterium | reverse complement strand
GGAGCCATATCTGGTGATCAGCGGGGAGACCACCCCCGCGGCGAGACCAGCCTTCGTCGCCGGACGGCGGCGCGCCCGGTGGATCGGCGTGGCGGCGGGGCTGGTCGTGGCGATGGCCGCGGTCGCCGGCGCCGTGCTCCTGCTCCCCCGACCCACGCCGCAGCTCGCTCTGGGCGGCCGGGTACAGGTGACGCTCGACCCCGGGCTGGAGATCGAGCCCGCGATGTCACCCGATGGGCGGCTGGTGGCCTACGCGGCCGGCACGATGAACGCCCTGGAGATCCGGGTGCGCCAGCGGGTCGGCGGCGCGGCGCTCGCCGTCGCGGCCCAGAGCGAGCGACCCCAGCGCTTCCCGATCTGGTCGCCGGACGGCACCCTGATCATGTTCGGCACGCCGCGCGGGATCGAGGTCGTCTCCGCCCTGGGCGGCCCCACGCGGCTGGTGGTGCCCGATGAGCACGATCCCGCCGTGGATCCGTGGGGCAGCGGCAGGCCGCTGATGCCGGCAGGGTTTGCACCGGACGGGCGCCGCATCGCGTTCGTGCGGCGAGACACGCTGCTGGTCCGGGATCTGGATGGAGGTCCGGAGCGGGCCCTGGCCCATGATGGAGAGATGCATTCCTTCTCCTGGTCGCCCGATGGCAAGTGGATCGCGTGTGTGCGGGGGAACCGGCAGTCCCGTCAGCCCAGCTTCATGTTCGGCAACATCGGCCCGACCAGGATCTGGCTCGTACCCGTCGAGCAGGGCAAGCAGCCGCTGCCGGTCACCGACGACCAGTGGTTCAACGCCAGCCCGACCTGGACCCCCGACAGCCGCACCCTGCTGTTCCTGAGCAACCGGGCCGGGGGGAGCGAGCTCTACCAACTCAGGATCGGCGGCGACGGAAAGCCCGAAGGCGGTCCCGTCCGGCTCACCAACGGCCTCAGGGCGCAGGCAGTGAGCCTCTCCACCAATGGCCGCTGGCTCGCCTACGCGGATTGGACGGAGACATCGAACGTCTGGTCTCTCCCGATCCCCTCCGGGAGCCCGGTGTCGATCCGGGAGGCGCAGCCAGTCACCTTCGGCAACCAGATCATCGAGTCGTTCGACATGTCGAGGGACGGGGCGCGGATGCTTTTCGACTCGGACCGCGGCGGCACGATGGACCTCTACCGCCAGCCGCTAGGTGGAGGCGAGCCTGAGCGACTCACCCAGTCCCCGGCCGACGAGTTCTGGCCCCAGTGGTCACCGGACGGAAAGGAGATCGCCTTGCACTCCTTCGTCGATGGGCGCCGCCAGCTTTTCGTCATGTCCTCCGACGGCGGCAGGCAGCAACCGGTGACGGATACGTCCGAGGACGCGCGGGCCGGAATCTGGGCCTCCGACGGCAAGGCGCTCTTCTATCTGCACGACTTCAACATGCCGTCGGCGGACGTCCGGATGATCTCGCGGTCGGCGGACGGCCGCTGGGGATCGCCGCGCACGATCTTCCGCGGCAACGGGTATCCGCCGGTCCCCTCGCCCGACGGCAGGCTCGTCGCCTTCACGTCCAACGGCGCGGTGTATCTGGTGAAGTCGTCCGGCGACTCGGTTCGGCCGCTGGTTCGCCTCAGCGACTCCACGGCGCCCCGAGCTGCCTACGTGGCCTGGTCTGGGGACAGCAAGACCCTCTACTACCTGGCGCCGGGACCGGGCGAGACCACGATCTGGGCGGTGCCCGCCGGCGGCGGTCCGTCTCGACTACTGGTGCGCTTCGACGATCCGAACCGGCCATGGCACCGGTACGGCTTCGCCGCGCGCGGCGGCAGGTTCTACTTCACCGTCGGGGACCGCCAGAGCGACATCTGGGCCGCCGAGGTGAATCACGCCCCGTAGGCGGCCGCCGATCGTCAGGCGTGGGCTGCCGCTGCCGGCTGGGCGGCTCCGCCGAGCTGCCGCATCATGACCGGCATCTCCATGTAGACCCGCCCGCGGGTGACGCGATCGCCCGTCAGATCGTAGATCACGCAGAACGGAACTCGAACCTGCCGTCCGGTCGCCGGAATCCCGGCGAACTCCCCGGTATGCGTCCCCACGAAGTCGCCCTCGATCATCGCATGATCCTCGGTGCACACCCGGGTGCGGATGTCCGCCGTGGCGGTGAAGGCCTGCCGGTACATGTAGTCCAGCATCCGGCGGACCCCGTCCGGCCCACGGTGCTCGTCCCCGGTGGCCATGTGCGTGAAGACCACGTCGTCGGCCATCATGCTCACGTCCTTGTGGTCCGAATCCCAATACCGGTTCATCACTTGGCGGGTGCGCTCGATGGACATGGGGGTTCTCCGGGCTGGTGGCCGATGGGGCCGGCGGGGTGCCGGCTCAGCGATAGGATGCCGATCGAAAGGCCACCCGGCAAGGTGGCGGGTCGGGGCCGGGGGCCGATCAGCGCTCGGCCACGCAGCGCACCGACAGCCAGTAGGTGACGTTCACCGGCGAGCGCCAGATCGAGTTGCGGGTGGTGGCCACGTCGCGGTGCCACGCGGTGGGCGAGTCCTCGTCCGGCGCCGCCGGCGTGGCGGTCCAGATGGCCGAGTTGCGGCCCATCGCCAGTGAGCTGTCGGCCTTGTAGGGGTCGATCCATCCCGAGTAGCGCACGTTGAATCCGGTGTCTCCGCCGAATTTGAGCCGGCGGGCGACGGGCTCGCCGCGGGCATGGTCCTTCTCGATCTCCTCCGGCGGCATCCCCAGCGTTCGCTCCAGCCCGCGCCAATCGTCCTCGGTAGGGAGCCGCCATCCGGCGGGACAGGCGCGCATGGCGTCCTCCCAGCGGTAGAGCCGGCCGTGATCCTCGCAGTTGGCCTGGTCGCCCCAGTAGCACCGGCTGTCGGCGGTCGCGAACCGCAGGTTCTCCGCGAACCAGCGGAGGGAGCCGATGACGACCACCGGGTACCGGTAGCCGTCCCGAGGGTCGGCGATGGTCTCGACACTCTGAGCGCCGAGCGGGGAGGCGGTGACAATCCCGAGAAAGGCGAGGGCGGTGCCCAGGGCGGCCGTGCAGGAATCCCTAGCTGGCTGAGGCATGAGGCCCGTACGAATCCCCGCCCCGAGCGGTTTCCCCCTGGAAAGGGTACCATTGCTCTCGTGCCCCGGCCCTCGCTGCCGTTCCTTCTCTGGTCCCTCGCCTGCTTTGGAATCGTGCCGCTCGGCGCGCAGGCGCCGTTCCGGGTCGACACCGGAGTTCCCGTCCCGATGCGCGACGGCGCCGTGCTCCGGGCGGACGTCTTTCGGCCCGCCGCCGACGGACGTTACCCCGTGCTGGTCCATCGCACGCCCTACGGCCGGGACGAGCTCCCTCAAGGCTCACCGCTGGTGCAGGCCGCGGTGCGCCGAGGCTATGTCGTGGTACTCCAGGATGTGCGCGGGCGCTACCAGTCGGCTGGGACCTTCATGCCCTACTTCCAGGAAGGCCGCGACGGGTACGACACCATCGAGTGGGCCGCGCGCCAGCCCTGGTCCGACGGGCGGGTGGGAACCTTCGGCCTCAGCTACCCCGGTGCGGTGCAGTGGCTCGCGGCGGTCGAGGGCCCGCCGTCACTCCGCGCCATGGTGCCGGCGATGACCTACTCGACGCCGGAGAACTTCTGGACCTCGGGCGGTGTCTGGGACGGCTCGTGGCTCCACTGGACCTGGCTCAACATCGCTCCGGATCTCCGCCGCCGGTTCGGCATCGCCGGACCCGCCACTGACTCCGCCGCCGAAGCGGCATGGGCGCGCGAGGGCGCGGCGGCGCGGAGATTCCGGCCGATGCTCGACTTGCCGCAGCTGCAGGGCGTCAGCCCCTGGTACTTCGAGTGGATGCGCCACCCCCCGGGGGATGCATGGTGGGACCCGGTACGGCTCACCGGGAGATACGACCGGGCGCATGCCGCGGTGCTCGACCTCTCCGGCTGGTTCGACGAGATGTACGGGCCGAGCGGTGCGGTGGAGAACTATGAAGCCGCGGGCGACGCGTTGATTCTCGGACCGTGGACCCACGGTGTAGGCTCGGTCCAGAGCCGGAAAGCCGGCGAGCGCGACTTCGGCGCCGACGCGGCGCTGGACTACGACGGAACCGTGCTCGGCTGGATGGATCGGCACCTGAGAGGCGACTCGACTCCCGCCCCACCTCGGGTGCGGGTCTTCGTGATGGGCGCGAACCGCTGGCGAAGCGCGGACCGGTGGCCGTGGCCGGGGATGCGCGCGGATACGATGTACCTGAGGGGCGCCGAGACGCAGGGGCGCACGGGCGCAGGGGCCTTAGGCAGGCTCGAGCACAGAGCTCCGGACGGCCGAGGCGGGGAGACCATTCTTGCGTCGGATCCGGCGCATCCGGTCCGCGACCCGTTCGAGGGCCGCTTCGGGGCGCACGATTATCGCGGGCTCCGGCCCGGGCCGGGTATCGCCGTGTTCGAGACGGCGCCGTTCCGGAAGGCGACCGAGATCATCGGCCGGGTCACGATCGAGCTCGCGGCCAGCGCATCGGTGCCCGACTTCGATCTCTGGGCCCAGCTCTACGACGTGGCGCCCGACGGTGCGGCGTGGAACCTCTCGACGCCGGGCACCGCCGTGCAGCGGGCGAGCTACCGGGCCGGCGGCCCCGAGCGGAAGCCGGTCGCGCCCGGTGAAACCGTCCGGCTCCGGATGGACCGGCTGGTGACGGCCAACCGCTTCCTCCCCGGCCACCGGCTCCGAGTGGTGATCACCCCGGCCTTCGCGCCGGTATTCTCGGTGAACCCGCAGACCGGCGGCCTCGAGTTCGACAGCGACAGCGTGCGGGCCGGCGAGATCCGGCTCGGGCACTCGGCCGCACGATCGTCGTGGATCGTCCTGCCGGTGGTGACGCCCGCGGATTGACGCCGGCGTCTATACTCCTCCGATGCTCGTCCACCTCATCGACGGCACCTACGAGCTGTTCCGCCACTTCTACGGCCAGCGCCGCTTCAACCAGGGCAAGGACAAGCCGTACGGCGCGGTCGCGGGCGTGCTGCACACGGTGCTCGAGACCATCGAGGGCGGCGGCGTCCATCTCGGCGTCGCCACCGACCACGTGATCGAGTCGTTCCGGAACGACCTCTGGCCCGACTATAAGACCGGCGCCGGCATCGAGCGCACGCTCCGCGCCCAGTTCGAGCCGCTGGAGGAGGCGCTCCAGGCGATGGGCGTCGCGGTCTGGCCGATGGTCGAGCTGGAGGCCGACGACGCGCTCGCCTCGGCGGCGCGGATCGCGGCCGAGGACCAGCGGGTGGAGCGGGTCTGCATCTGGGCCAACGACAAGGATCTCGCCCAGTGCGTGCGGGGCGAGCGGGTGGTGCAGGTGGACCGGCGAGCCAAGGAGATCCGGGACGAGGAGGGCGTGCGGAAGAAGTTCAGCGTGCTGCCGGCGCTGATTCCCGATCTCCTCGCCCTCGTGGGCGACGCGCAGGACGGCTACCCCGGGATCGCCGGGATCGGCAAGGCCACCGCCGGCCGCCTGCTCAACCGCTACGGCCCGATCGAGGACTTTCCGGAGAGCGTGCTCGGCGAGCAGCGGGAGCGGGCGCTTCTGTTCAAGCTGCTGGCGACCCTGCGGAGCGACGCACCCCTCTTCGACGGGGTGGACGAGCTCCGCTGGGAGGGACCGAAGGGCTCGTGGCCCGACTGGGCCGAGCGCATCGGCGACCGCCGGCTGACCGAGCGAGCCCAGGTCAAGCCGTAGCTGCCGCCGGCACTTTCGGGCGAACCGTCACCTGGTGCGCCCGCCCGTCGTCCCTCAGTGCCACCCACTCCGATTCCAGCACCTCCCCATCCATCTCCACCACCTGCGCTCCCGCCCGTGCCCGGCCCGGCTCGACAACGGTCACCCGATAAGTCGCCTGGCCGAACCGATACTCCAAGCCGAGCTCGGGCCAGCCGGACGGCACCCGGGGGTCGATTCGGAAGCGGTCACCTTCGCGGGTGAAGCCCAGGATGGCCTCGAGGCCCACCCGGTACATCCAGCTCGCCGAGCCGGTGTACCAGGTCCACCCGCCGCGCCCGACGTTGCCCTCGGCCGAATACACGTCGGCCGCGACGACATAAGGCTCCGCGCGGTAGGTGGCGACGCCGTCCGCGGTCCGGGTGCGCTCCAGCGGGTTGATGAGCTGGAAGAGCTCCAGGGCCCGGTCGCCGTCCCCCTGCATGGCGGTCGCGAGGACGGCCCAGAGGGCGGCGTGGGTGTACTGCGCGCCGTTCTCGCGCACGCCGGGCAGATAGCCCTTGATGTAGCCGGGGTCGTGGCTGGTGCGGTCGAACGGCGGCGTGAGCAGGAGGATGCCCACGTCCGGCCGGACCAGCCACCGCTCCAGCGACCGCATCGCCCGCGCTCGCCGCCCGGCCGGGGCGGCGCCGGAGATGACGCTCCAGCTCTGGGCGATCGAATCGATGCGGCATTCCTCGTTCTCGCTGGAGCCCAGCGGGGTGCCGTCGTCGTAGTACGCACGGCGATACCACTCGCCGTCCCAGCCATGGGTCTCCACCGCCCCGACATACCGGTCGGCCCGGGCTCTGAGCTCGGCCGCCATCGCCCCGTCTCCCCGAGTCTCGCTGCAACGCGCGAAGGCGCGAAGGGTGGCGATCAGAAACCACGCGAGCCAGACGCTCTCGCCCTTGCCTTCGGCCCCCACCCGGTTCATCCCGTCGTTCCAGTCCCCGGAGCCGATCAGTGGCAGCCCGTGAGCCCCTTCGGTGCAGGCTCGGCGGAGCGCGCGAAGGCAGTGGTCGTACACGCTGCCGAGCTGACCGGACTGCTCCGGCAGGTCGTACACCTCATCCTCCTCCGGGGCCAACGCCCGCATCCGGAGGTAGGGCGCCGCCTCGTCGAGCACGGTGGTATCGCCCGTGAGACGGACGTAGTGCTCGGCGACGAAGGGCAGCCAGACGAGATCGTCGGAGAACCGGGTCCGCACGCCACGGCCGCTCTGCGGGTGCCACCAGTGCTGGACGTCACCCTCGAGGAACTGCCGCCCCGCCGCGCGCACGATCTGCTGCCGGGCCAATGCCGGCTCGGCGTACACCAGCGCCATCGCGTCCTGAAGCTGGTCGCGGAAGCCGAAGGCCCCGCTGCTCTGGTAGAGCGCCGTACGCCCCCACATCCGGCAGGAGAGCGCCTGGTAGAGGAGCCAGCGGTTGAGCAGGAGATCGAACGAGGGCTCGGGGGTGCGGACGGTGATCACCTCGAGCCGCGCGCGCCAGCGCTCGCGGGTGGCCTCGATCGCGCGCAGGACGTCGGCGGGGGCGCCGAGGCCGGCCGCCAGCCGCCTCACGGCCTCTTCACCTTCGGCCGCGCCGAGCACGACCACGATGTCCCGGTGCTCCCCGGGCTCGAGCTCGATCACGGTGCGCAGCGCCGCGCAGGGATCGAGTCCGGCCCCGGTGGCGCCGCTGAGCGGTGCGGCCAGTCCGGCCGGATCCGAGACGTCGCCGTTCCGGCCCAGAAATTCCCGCCGGTCGGCCGTGTGCGAAGTGATCTCCCCGCTCAGCCCGCAGAACGCCACCATGTCGGCGAATTGGGGGTCGAAGCGATTCCGCGCCAGGATCGCCCGGAGGCCCGGGTCGAAGGTGGTCTGCACCTGGTGCTGGGTGTGCTCGCGCAGCACGCCTAGCGTCCACTCGGCGTAGGCAGTGAGGGCGAGCCGGCGTGGCCGGTCGCCGCGGTTGACGATCCGGAGCCAGGTGAGCTTCACCGCGGCCGTCTCATGCAGACCGAGCACCAGCGTGGTCGCGATGCCGTCGCGCTCGTGCTCGAAGGTGCTGGCGCCCGGAGCGTGCCGAACGGTGAAGCGTCCCCGGGTCGGCCGAGGCGCGGGTGTGGGGCACCACGTGGCCCCGCTCTCCTCGTCGCGCAGGTAGAGCACTTCTCCGGGTGGATCACCGACCGGATCGTTGTGCCAAGGGGTGAGCCGATAGAAGTAGCTGCTCGCGGCCCAGGTGCATCCGGCGCCGCGCTCGGTTACCAGGAACCCGCCGGCGGGGTTGGCGATCACGTTGGCCCATGGCGCCGGAGGCAGCTGGCCGTCGTCGATGCGGATCTCGTAGTCGCCGTCGGGTGTCGGCGCCCCGATGGGCGCGGGGGCGCCGGGGCGCGAAGGCGCGGAAACCGCTTGATTCCGCCCTTGACCGGGACCCTGCGTCCTTGCGCCGGCGCGCCCCTCCGCGTCCTCCCCCAACACCGACGCCGCCGTCTCCAGCAGACTCTTGGCCGATTGCACTGCCCGGACCCGGATCTGGGTCAGCAGTCCCGGCGCTACCGCGCCCGAGCTGCGGGCCGGCGCCGGTTCGGGCGCCGCCTCGTACTCCTCCTGCGGCGGCACGGCGCCCTGGACCAGCCGCGCGAGTGAGCGGCCGTCGCAGACCAGGTGCACCCGCGCCGTTGCGCCCAGCATCGCGAGCACGTCGCCCCCGAGCAGCTCGCGGCGCCGATGGAACACGCCGCCGGGCCGGTCCACCGAGTCCGGCGCCGGCGAGGCGTGGATCGCGGCGGTGATCCGGTTCTCCAGGTCCTGCAGATAGCTCGCACCGCGCACGTTCAGGATCACGAGGTCCACCATCATCCCCCGCCGGCGCCAGTAGTGGTGCGCCTGGAGGAGCTGGCGCAGTGTCGGCAGACCGTCCTCGGTCTCGATGGTGGCGAGCAGGATCGGCCAGTCGCCCGAGACGCCGATGGACCAGAGCAGCGGTTGCGGCCCCTGCCCTGCCGCCTGCTCCGCCGTAGCGGGGCGGAGCGCGGGATTGGCGTAGAAAAGGTGGCCCGCCAGCTCCTGGAAGACGCCGGCGTCCTCGGCCGTGATCCCGAGCTCGCGCAGGTCCACCTGCGCCGATGTCCAGGCCAGGTCGAGCGCGCGCTGGGCGGCGTAGGGATGGTGGTAGCGGTCGGCCAGCTCGAAGGCCCGCTCGCGCGTGGTCGCCACCAGGGTGGTGAAGGCCACCGCGGCGGACTCGCGGGGGCCCAGGCGCACCCGTACCCGAAGCGCAAACACCGGATCGAGCACCGCGCCGGTCGTGCCGCCGAGCGGCCCACTGTGGTCGAGTGCCTGAGGATTGCGGGGGCTCCGACCCCGGCCCACGAAGCGGGCCCGGTCGGTTTCGCAGCTCACCGAACCGACCAGATGGGGCCCGGTATCCACCACGTGCACGCACCAGAACAGCCGTTCCTGCGCCGAGCGCGGGCGCCGCGTGGCGGTGACGGCAGTACACCAGTCGTGCCACTCGGTCTCGATGAACAGGTTCCCGAAGGCGGGATGGGACCGGTCGGCGTCGGGGGGCGCGAGCACGATCTCGCCGTAGCTGGTGAGCTCGATCTCCCGGGTCTCGTCGCCGGTGTTGGTGACCGTCACCCGGCGCACCTCGGCGCCGTCGGCGGGCACCGCGGCGATCTCGGTTCGCGTCTCGACCTGACCGTCCGCGCGGTGGATGGCCACGCGGTCGGTCGCGAGATAGGCGCGATACCAGTCGGCCGCGGCGCACGCCGGCTGGTGGCCGGCCGACCAGAGCCGGTCGGCGGTGAGGTCGCGGAGGTAGATGAACTGGCCGGTGGCGTCCCGGGTCGCATCGGCTCGCCAGCGGGTCACCGCCAGGTCCTCGTACCGGCTGTACCCCGATCCCGAATGGCTTACCATCGCCGTATAGGGCCAGTGGCCCAGGAGGGCGATGTGGGGGGCCGGCGTGTCTGGAGTGTCTACCTCGCGGACGACCGGCCGCTCCACCTCGGGATCGGGAAGCGCCTCGTCGGCCCGGGCGGTCTGCGGCTCCTGCAGCTCCAGCGACCGCGGCACCCGCTCGTGCAGCAGAAGCTCGGCGGCGCGGACCGTCGGATCGCTGTGGAAGCGCTGCTGCCAGCGCTGGCCGGTGAGCGCGTTGGCGAGCGCCACCAGGCTCATCCCCACATGGTGGGCCATCCAGGTGTGGACCAGCGCGAAGTCGCGTCCCGGATCAGGGCGGGTATAGTCGAGGGACTCGCGGAAGCCGTAGGCGCCCAGGGCGCCCAGCTTCTCCAGCGCCATCAGGTTGGCGATCGCGCGCCGGGGCGCCATCAGAGCCGCGAGCGCCGAGGCGTACGGCGCGATCACCAGGTCGCGGGCAAGCCCCCGCTTGAGGGCGAGGTCGGGGACCCCGAAGGCGCGGTACTGGTAGGTGAAGTGCCGGTCGCGCAGGTTGTAGGCGCTCTCGCTCACGCCCCAGGGAACCCCGAAGCGCCCGGCCCAGGCGATCTGGCGTCGCACCGCCCCGCTGCAGGTATCGTCGAGCAGCGTCCCGCGGAAGGTCCGCATCACCAGGCCAGGCATCAGGTACTCGAACATGCTCCCGCTCCACGACACCAGAGCCATCTCGCCCGCGGCACGAGTGAGGGTCCGGCCGAGCCGGAACCAATGCTCCACCGGCACCTCGCCTCGCGCGACGGCCATGTAACTCGCGAGCCGAGCCTCGGAGGCGAGGAGGTCGTAGTAGGACGGGTCGAGGGAGGGCGAGCCGGCGCGATAGCCGATCGCGAAGAGACTTCGGGTCCGATCGTACAGGAAGCCGAACTCCATCTCCCCCACGATGGCCGCACACTCGGCGGCGAGAGCATCGAGCCGGGCCAGCAGTGCCGCCGCGGCCGGCACCCGGCCGGAGAGCTCGCGCCAGCTCTCGGAGACCAGGGCCGTCTCCAGCTCTCGCCCGCGCCCGGCGCGGAAGTTCAGGCTCCCGGTCCACTCCGCGTGCCGCTCGGCCAGGCGGCGGCACCAGTCCACCCACTCGCCGCCGGGCCGTTCGAGGCGCGAGCCTTCCCAGGTCAGCGCCGTGCCGACGGCGAGGAGCGCCTCGGGAGGAGGCAGGGGCGCGGTCGCACCGAGCACCGCCCGCGCCCCGCGAACCAGCTCGGCGATCGCGGGGTCCTTGCCCCCCTGGTCGG
>DATCWW010000421.1:0-8529 GCA_036566145.1 Gemmatimonadales bacterium | reverse complement strand
CGGGTGGAGCAGCCTGCGGCCGGAGGAGCCCGCTTCGTGGTGGAGCTGCCCGGCGCCGCGCGCGCGTCGCTGGTCGCCCCGCCCCCGCCGATGGAGGCCCCGTGGCCCGCGTCCTGATCGTGGAGGACAACCGCAACCTGGCTCACGGGCTCCGGACCAACCTGGAGTTCGAGGGGCATCGGGCCGAGATCGCGTCCGACGGGGACGCCGGTCTCCGGCGGGCGCGGAGCGGCGAGCACGACATCGTGGTGCTCGATCTGATGCTGCCCGAGCTGGACGGCTACCGGGTCCTGGAGACGCTCCGCCGAGAGGGGCACACAGTGCCCGTCCTGGTACTCACCGCCCGGGGCGACGAGGCGGACAAGGTGCGCGGCCTCGAGAGCGGCGCCGACGACTACGTCACCAAGCCGTTCGCCCTGCGCGAGCTGCTCGCGCGGGTGGCGGCACTGCTCCGGCGGAGCGCCGGTCGGGCCCTGGGCGGACCCGCGGCCCCAGCGGCGATCCGGTTCGGCGACGTGGAGCTCGACCCCGCGATCCGCGAGGTCCGCCGCGGCGGGGCACCGGTCGCCCTCCGGCCCAAGGAGTACGACCTGCTCCATGCTCTCGCCCGCCGGGAAGGGCGCCTGGCCGAACGGAGCGAGCTCCTCCGTGAGGTCTGGGGATACCACGAGAGCGTCCTGAGCCGCACGCTCGACACCCACATCGGGGAGCTGCGGCGAAAGCTGGAGGCCGACCCCTCGGCGCCGCGGCATATCCTGACGGTGCGGAAGGCTGGGTACCGGTTGGCGGGAGCGCAGGGGCGCAGAACAACTTCCGCTTAGACATCGGCGCCCCTGCGCCCCTGCGCCCCTGCGCCCCTGCGCCCCTGCGCCCCTGCGCCCATATTCCCCCCATGCCCCACATCGAGACCCTCGCCGTCCATGCCGGACACGCGGCCGACCCGGCCACCGGCGCGGTGAGTCCGCCGATCCATCTCTCCACCACTTTCGCGCGGCATCCCGACGGGTCGCTCCCGCAGGCGTTCCTCTACGCCCGGAGCGACAATCCGACCCGGCACGCGCTGGAGGACGCGCTCGCTCCGCTGGAGGGCGGGGCGGTGGCGCTCGCCTTCGCCTCGGGAATGGCCGCCACCACGGCCGTCTTCCAGGCGCTCGCCGCCGGGGACCACGTCATCGCACCGACCGACGCCTACTACGGGACCGCGAAAGTGCTGCGCGAGGTGTTCGCCCGGTGGGGGCTCGCCGCGACCTTCGTCGACCTCACCGACCCGGCGGCGGCGGAGCGGGCGCTGACGTCCAAGACCCGGTTGATCTGGATCGAGACGCCGTCCAACCCGACCCTGGCCGTCACCGACATCGCGCGGGTGGCCGCCATCGCCCGTGGGGCGGGGGCGCTGTGCGTCTGCGACAACACCTGGGCCACCCCGTTGCTGCAGCGGCCGCTCGAGCTCGGCGCCCACGCCGTGATGCACGCGACCACCAAGTACCTCGCGGGCCATAGCGACGTGACCGGCGGCGCCCTGGTGCTGCGCGAGGCCGGCGACCTGGCCGACCGGCTTCGGGTGATTCAGACCGTCGGGGGCGCGATTCCGTCACCCTTCGACTGCTGGCTGGTCCATCGCGGGATCCGCACACTGCCCTGGCGGATGCGGGGGCACTGCGACAACGCCGAGCGGGTGGCGGCCTTCCTGGTAGGGCATCCGGCGGTGGACGCGGTGCACTACCCCGGGCTGTCGGGCGATCCCGGACACGCCGTGGCGCGCCGACAGATGGCCCGGTTCGGCGGGATGGTCTCGTTCCGGGTGAAAGGCGGCGCTGAGGCCGCCCTACGGGTGGCGTCCCGGGTGCGTCTCTTCACCCGGGCGACCAGTCTGGGCGGGCCGGAGAGCCTGATGGAGCATCGGGCGTCGGTGGAAGGCCCCGAGTCCCGCACGCCGCCCGGACTGCTCCGGCTGTCGGTGGGGTTGGAACACGCCGATGACCTGGTCGAGGACCTCGGCCAGGCCCTCGACTGAGTCTAGTCGGCGTCCGCCGGCTGGGCGGCGGTCAGGGCCTGGGGCTTGATGTGGCGGATCGCTCGCTTGGCGCCGGCGGCCACCTCGTCGTTGATATCCTCCTGCATGACCTTCAGCAGCCTGGGCACCGCGGCCTCGGCGGCCGGGCCGATCTCCCCCAGGGCCACCGTCACGGGGAAGCGAACCGCGGCGATCGGGTCATCGAGGCTTTCGATCAGGGCGGGAACCGCGGCGGCGGCGGCCGGGCCCATCCCGGAGATCTCGTAGGCGGCGGCGTTGCGGGTCTGCGGGGCCGGGGCCTTCAGGTCGGCAATCCACTCGCTCAGCGTCCGCCCATGGGACTCCGGCTCCTTGCCGGTGGCCGCCCCCTGGGCCGCGAGCGGTCCGACGGCAAGCGTCAATGCGAGGGCGGCGGAACCGAGCGCACGAGTCAACATTATTCCTCCAGGGTGAACATCACGGCGCCTCGGGCGCCATGCCGGAATATATCCCCCCGGGAAACTTCCCCGGGCCCGAATCCGAAGTGGCAGCGGCAGGGTATCCACCTCTACCGACCCGGACCCATGATCCGATTTCGCTCCATCCCGGCCCTTCCCATGCTCGCGCTCACGCTCTTGGCCGCGCCGCTCTCCGCTCAGGGGCGCTCGATCGCCCGGGACTACCGTGCGGCGGCCGACAGCCTCATCCGGGCCGCCACCCGGGACAGCGCCGCCTACCGCCGCCTGGGGGAGCTGGTGGACCGGTTCGGCCACCGGCTGGCCGGGTCTCCCAGCCTGGAGGCCGCGATCGACTGGATTCTGGCCGAGATGCGGAAAGACGGGCTGAGCAACGTGCAGGGCGAGCCGGTGATGGTGACGAACTGGGTCCGGGGCCAGGAGTCGGTGGATCTGGTCAGCCCCCGGCGCGCCCCGCTCCGCATGCTCGGTCTCGGCGGGAGCGTGGGTACTCCGGCCGAAGGGATCACCGCACGGGTGCTGGTCGTCTCCAGCTTCGACGAGCTGGATCGGCGCAGAGCCGAGGCCCGGGGCCGGATCGTGCTGTTCGACGCGCCGTTCACCGACTACGGCGAGACCCGGCGTTACCGCACCGACGGGGCGGTCGCGGCGGCGCGGGCCGGCGCGGTGGCCTCGCTGATCCGGTCGGTCGCTCCGTTCTCGATCCGGAGCCCGCACACCGGGCGGGTCTCCTATCAGCCGGAAGTGGCGAATATCCCCGCCGCCGCGCTCAGCAACGAGGACGCCATGATGCTCCACCGGATGCAGGACCGGGGAGACAGCGTGGTCGTGACGCTCAAGATGCAGGCCCGCCAGCTCCCCAACGCCCAGTCCCGCAACGTCGTGGCCGAGGTGGTGGGCCGGGCGGAGCCCGAGGAGGTGGTCGTGCTGGGCGGGCACATCGACAGCTGGGACGTGGGCCAGGGCGCGATGGACGACGGCGGCGGCTCGGTGGCGGCGTGGGAGGCGGTCCGACTCATCCACAAGCTCGGGCTCCGGCCCCGGCGCACCATCCGGGTAGTGCTCTGGACCAACGAGGAGAACGGGGTCGAGGGCGGACAGGGCTACCTGGAGCGGCACCGCGACGATCTGACCAAGCACGTGATGGCGATGGAGTCCGACGGAGGTGTCTTCAGTCCGCGGGGCGTCCTGGTGGCGGGGACCGCGCCGGCGGTCGAGGTGGTGCGGCAAGTCGGCCAGCTGCTCCGGCCAATCGGTGCCGACCGGGTCACCAAGGTGGACACCAGCCCCGAGGCCGACATCGAACCGATGGTGACGCTGGGGGTGCCCGGCATCGGCCTCGACGTAGACGGGACGCGCTACTTCTGGTACCACCACACCGACGGTGATACCCTGGACAAGCTCGACCCCGCGGAAATGGGCCGCTGCGTGGCCCTGATGGCCGTCATGGCCTACGTCATCGCCGACCTGCCCGACCGCCTGCCCAGCTAAAGCCGAGCCGAGCCGGGGAAACCGGCGGCCGAGGGCCCTCGTAGACCGAAGTATCCCTTCGGAACGTGGGCATGCTCCTCCCGCTGATTCTCGCTCTCGCCGGTCCCGAGGAACCCCCCGAGGTCTACTACGGCCGCTCGGGCAATCTGGACGTGCGCCCGCCCCGGATCGAGGCGGACATCACGATCGACGGGGCCCTGGACGAGGTCGCGTGGGGCCGGGCCGCCCTGCTCACCGGTTTCAGCCAATTCTCCCCTACCGACGGGGTGCCCGCCTCCGACAGCACCGAAGTGCTGATCTGGTACGCGCCGGGGGCGATCTATTTCGGCATCCGGGCCTACGAGGCGCACGGGGAGGTGCACGCCACGCTCGCCGACCGCGACAAGATCGGCTCCGACGACTTCGTCCAGATCCTGCTCGGCACCATGGGCGACGGACGTCAGGCCACCGTGTTCGCGGTGAACCCGCTGGGGGTCCAGTCCGACGGCGCGCTGGTCGAGACCGGAACGGTGCGCGGCGGCAACGGCTTCTCCAGCGCCGTGGTGCGGCGGGAGACCGCCGATCTGAGCCCCGACTACGTCTACGAGTCGAAAGGGCGGGTCACCAGCTGGGGCTACGAGGTCGAGGTCCGGATTCCGTTCAAGAGTCTGCGCTATCAGGCGGCGCAGGAACAGACCTGGGTGCTCAACGTGACGCGCCAGGTCCAGCACTCCGGGCACGAAGATTCCTGGGCTCCGGCGCGGCGAGCCAGCGCGTCGTTCCTGGGCCAGGGCGGCCACCTGGTCGGTCTCACCGACCTGCATCGCGGGCTGGTGCTCGACCTGAATCCTTCGGTCACCAGCCGCACCACCGGCGCTCCCGGTCCCACGGGGTGGGACTACCAGGGCGGGAGCCCCGAGTTCGGCGGCACCGTGCGCTGGGGGATCAGCAACAACCTGAGTCTCACCGGCACCGCCAATCCCGACTTCAGCCAGGTCGAGTCCGACGCGGGCCAGCTCCTCTTCGATCCCCGCGACGAGAGCTTCTTCCAGGAGAAGCGCCCCTTCTTCCTCGACGGGATCGAGCAGTTCACCACGCCCAACAACCTGATCTACACCCGGCGCGTGGTGCAGCCGTCGGCGGCGGCCAAGGTCACCGGCAAGTACTTGAGCACGGACGTGGCGGTGCTCTCCGCGGTGGACGACGAGCAGGTCTCCGCCGACGGGCAGGACCATCCTTTCTTCAACATTCTCCGGCTGCAGCGCGACGTGGGCGTGGAGTCGCGGATCGGGGTGGTGTACACCGACCGGATCGAAGGCGGTGACTACAGCCGGCTGGCCGGGGCGGACGCGCGGCTGGTATTCCGGAAGATCTATTCGGTCCAGCTCCAGCTCGCCGGCAGCAGCACCCGACTCGGCGGCCAGAGCTTCGGCGGCCCGCTCTGGATGGCGCGGGTGAACGGCAACGGCCGGACCTTCGGCTGGCGCAGCAGCATTCTGGCGAGCAGCGAGAACTTCCGCGCCCGCAGCGGGTTCTTCCCCCGGCCCGGGCTGGTACACCTGAACTTCGACCCCCGGGTGGCCGCCTATGGCGAGAGCGGCGCGCTCATGGAAAGCATCACCTTCGACGTGAACCTGAACGGCCGCTGGCGCTACCGGGACTTCGTCTCGGGCGGCGAGATCATGGACGAGCAGCTCCATTTCAACCTCAACTCCACGCTTCGGGGCGGCTGGGAGCTGACCGGCTCGCTCCTGCTCGAGAGCTTCGGCTACCCCTACGAGATTTACGGCGATTACCGGGTCGAGGTACCTCTCGCGGGCGGCGGCGCCGATACCGCGGCGTTCGTCGGGCGGCCGCGGATTCCCAACCGCGACTACGTCCTGTCGGTGACGACCCCCGAATTCAAGACGTTCTCCGGCAACGCGTTCATCCTCTGGGGGAACGACGAGAACTTCTACGAGTGGTCGCCCGGGCGGATCATCATCGCCAACGGCGGGCTCAATTGGCGTCCGACCGGCCAGGTCCGGGTCGAGGGCACGTACGCCCTCCAGGAAGTGCGCCGCCGGAGCGACGGCAGCCTGGTCAACCGGCAGCACATCCCGCGGGTGAAGGTGGAGTACCAGCTCTCCCGGCCGATCTTCCTGCGGATAGTGGGGGAGTATCTGCACGAGCAGCAGACGTCGCTTCGCGACGACACCCGGACCGAGGGCGCGATCCTCATCTACGATCCAGGGGTCGGCGACTTCGTCCGGACCGAGGCCTTCACCCGGTCCTCCTTCCGCGGCGACCTGCTCTTTTCCTATCAACCGGTGCCCGGCACCGTGGCCTTCCTGGGCTATGGCAGCACGCTGCAAGATCCCACCGTGGACGATGCCGGCTTGGACCGAAGCGGCATGCGGCGGGTGAGCGACGGGGTGTTTCTGAAGTTGAGCTATCTGTTTCGGATGTAGTCGGATGGGGAAGGGGGAAAGGGGAAGGGAGAAAGGCGAAGGGCACCGGCGAGAAGCTGATCGCATGCCCCCTTTCTCCTTCCCCTTTCCCCACAAAGATTTCCTCATGCCGCTCCGCCGCACCCTCGCCCTCTTCGGCCGTGCCCTCCTGCGCCGCTGCCCCAACTGCGGCGGCAGGCCGATCTTCGACGGCTGGCTCCGCATGCGGGACCGCTGCCCCAGGTGCGGGCTCGAGCTGCACCGTGGGGAGGAGGGGTACCAGGTCGGGGCGTACATGTTCAACATCGTCGCCGCCGAGCTGATCTTCGCCGCGCTGTTCGTCGGGGCGCTGGTGGCCACCTGGCCCGATCCGCCCTGGAACCTCCTGCTCTATGGCGGGATGGCGCTGATGATCGTGGCGCCGGTTGTTTTCTATCCCTATTCCAAGACCATCTTTCTGGCCTTCGACCTGATCTTCCGGCCGGCGCTGCCGGCCGAGCGGCCGCCGCCGGCCTAGCCGCGGGCGTGCGAATCGGCACGCTTCACCCGTCGCCTGTAGTCGCCGGGCACGCGGATTGCCCCGTGCCGGCCCGTCCGTCTCCAGTCCGAGGGTCCCATGTCTCGAGCGCTCGCCGCCGCCGGGTGGAGTTACGTGGCGCTCTGCGGTCTCATCCTCGCCTCCCATCGGGAGATCCCGCGGGATATTCCCCGAGGAGGCGAGCCGCCTCATCCCGCGGCCCCCTACGGGGGCGACGCGGGCTCGTGGTTCGCCCAGATCAAGCCCTTCTGCAATGCGGTCGAGGTCGAGGTCCAGCAGCAGCGGACGCCGGCGCCGTCCGATGCGAGCGGCGCCGGGTACTCGGCTGCCTGCTACGCGCTGGCCGGAAAGATCGAGCGAGCCCGCGCGGTGATCGACTCCCTTCCGACGCGGCTCCGCCCCCTGGCGGCTGGAATCGTGTTCAACGTCGGCCACCCGGTGGCCGACGCCGGCGACGACGCCTCGGCCGGGCCGATCATGCGGCTGGTGGTGGAGTACACACCGGAGAACTACATGGCGCTCTACCATGCGGGCATCTCCGAGTACCAGCTCGGCCAGTACGACTATGCCCGGACTCACCTCGAGCGTTTCCTGGAGCTGTATCAGCCCGAAGACGGCTGGCGCGCCAACGCCCAGGAAGTGCTGGGACGCATCCGGTGAGCGGCTACCTCGCGCCCGGCACGGTGCTCTGCGACCGCTGGGAGGTCGGCCGCGAGCTGGGGCGGGGCGGCTACTCCGTCGTGTACTTGGCGCGCGACCGCCGGCTCGGCTCCGACGTGGCCGTGAAGCTGCTGGTACCGCCGCCCGCGGCCGCCGAGCTGGCACGGGAGCGGATGCGGCGCGAGGTGCAGGTCGTCCGCGCGCTCTCGCACGCCAACATCGTCCCGGTGTACGAGTTCATGGAGGACGGGCCCTGGAGCTTCATCGTGATGGAGTACATCGCGGGCCCCGATCTCCAGGTGCGGGTGCGCCAGCGCGGCCGTCTCGCCGCCGATCAGACGGTGCGGCTCGGCCGTGACCTGGCGGCGGCGCTCGCCGCGGCCCACCGGCGGGGAATTCTCCATCGTGACGTGAAGCCCCAGAACGTCCTGCTCGATCCCGACGGACGCTTTCGCCTCACCGACTTCGGCTCAGCCAAGCTGGACGGCCAGCTCGGCGTGACCGCGACCGGCACGCTCGCCGGCACGCCGGACTACATGGCCCCGGAGGTCGCGGCCGGACGCCGGGGCGACGCGCGCGCCGATCTCTACGCCCTGGGCCTCACCCTCCACTACGCCCTCGCGGGCGAGCTGCCCGACCGCGGCCGGCCTCCGGCCGGTGGCTCCGGGTATCGGCCGAGCTCGGTGGTGCCGGGCGTGCCCGATTGGCTCGATGACGTCGTGGCGCGTGCCACCGCGCCCGCGCCGGAAGATCGCTTCCCCAGCGCGGCTGCCCTGGAGGAAGCGTTGGCCGGACAGGGTGCCGAGGCTGCCGAGCCGGCGGCTCGCTGCGCGCTATGCGGCGGTCCGGATCCGTTCGGCGCCGGGCTCTGTCCGGGGTGCGGCGGCGGGAGCGACGGGGCGGGAGAGACGCTGGTGGTGCTGCAGCGGCCGGTCGGCGCCCCCGCCGTCGCGGTAGCGCGAA
>DATCWW010000420.1:0-8841 GCA_036566145.1 Gemmatimonadales bacterium | reverse complement strand
TCACCAGACCGTTGTGGCCGCCGCCGATGACGATGATATCGTAGGACTGGGGCATAGGAGTGGGACAATCTTAGCCCTCCCCCGGGCGGAGCCGCCAGACATGGCGCCGGGTCCTGGCGCCCCTAGTACAGCCTCCTCGGCAACAACGACTCCATCTCCAACGGGCTCCGCAGCATCCTCCGGCACACCAGGATCTGCTCCACGTGCCGCTCGCTGTGGTCGGCGTAGAGCTCCAGCAGGTTGCGCAGGGTGATCTCGCCGTGGTCGGGGTGAATGGCCGAGGCGGCCCAGTCGTCGCCCTGGGCAGAGGTGAAGATCCGGCCGGTCACCCGCCGCAGCAGCCGGAACAGGGCCATCGTGTCGTCGAGCAGCGCCAGGTCGGCCTCGTTGTGGCGGAGCTTCGCGGTCCAGAGGTCCTGGTCGTACCCGGGTAGCCGGATGCCGGGCTGAGCCATCACAAAGCGGACCCGCATGGCGCCCGAGAGCTCCGAGTCGGCCACGTGCAGCAGGATCTCGAGGATCGACCACTTGCCCGGCCGAGGGCGGGCCCGCATCTGCTCCATCGTGAGCCCCGCGCTGGCGGCACGGAGGCGCGCCGGTCCTTCCCGATACGCCTCGAGCAGCTGCTCCGTGCTATAGAAGTCGTACGCGGGGAAGGCGACGGCGGCAGGCTGCATAGCTGGCTCCGGGATGGGGACGGGTCGAAGGTAGGGCTACTGGCCGCCCGGGTCGAATGCGAGCTGGGCGAGCCGTCATGAGCCATATTCATGGATCCGATGTTACCTATGCGTTGGCCTGCTGGCGGACGATGCTCCACCTTTGGCGGACGGAGGCTCCGGTGATCCTCGAGATTCGGCACCTGCGGCTGGTCCTGGCCGTCGCGGAGCACGGCACGCTCACCCAGGCGGCCCGGCACCTGCACCTCACCCAATCGGCCCTGAGCCACCAGCTGCTGCAGCTGGAGGGGCGCCTCCGCCTGCCCCTGTTCCACCGCCTCGGCAAGCGGATGGTGCCGACCCCCGCCGGGGAGCGGCTGCTTCAATCCGCCCGACGGGTCGTGCCCGAGCTGGTCCAGACGGAGGAGGCGCTCCGGGGTCAGGCGGCCGGCCGGACGGCCGTGATCCGGCTCAGCACCGAGTGCTACACCTGCTACCACTGGCTCCCGCCGGTGCTGGCGCCCTTTCGGGCTCGGCACCCCGACATCGACGTGCAGATCGTCCCCGATGCAACCCGAAACCCGGTCGCGGCGCTGCTGGACGCCCGCATCGACCTTGGCATCGTGCACTCGGAAGAGCCCGACCCTCGGCTGCGGTACTTCCCGCTGTTCAGGGACGAGATGGTGCTGGCCACCGCGCCGTGGCACCAGCTGGCCCGAAGGAGCCAGGTCCGCCCGGCCGACCTGGCGACGGAACACCTCATCACCTACGACCTGCCGCCGAGCACCTCGTCGGTCGTGCGGGACTTCCTGGCTCAGGACGGCGTTTCCCCGGCCCGGGTTTCCGGCATCCAGCTCACCGAGGGGATCATCGAGATGACCAAGGCGGGCGTCGGGGTGACCATCCTGGCGCGGTGGGCGGTGCAGCCCCACCTCGACGCGGGCACCCTCGCGGCGGTGCGCCTCGGCCGGTCCGGTCTGACCCGGCAGTGGCACGCCGTGATCCTGGACCGCCAGCCGCCGGCGTATCTGCGGCGGTTCATCGAGATGCTGGCCGCCGGACCAAGGGTGCTGCGGACCGGATTGGAGGTGCCGGCCTGACGGGGCGGCACCCGATGGAACCGCTCGCACCGACTGCACGTCGTATCCCGTGGCAGCCAAGCCTGCATCCTCGCCCGGAGCGCACATGATCACGCTGTACCCGGTTTTCCTGCTGGTGGCGGCCACGACGGTGCTGAGCCCCGGCCCGGGCGTGGTCATGACCCTCACCAACGCCCTGCGCCACGGCTTCCGCGGCACCTTCGGCGGCATCCTGGGAATCTCGGCCGGCGCGTTCGCGGTGGCGACGCTCTCGGCCACCGGCCTCGGCGTGCTGCTCGCCACCTCGGCGGCCGCGTTCACGGTGATGAAGTACGTGGGGGCGGCCTACCTGGTGTATCTCGGCATCCGTCTCTGGCGCTCCCCCGCCGCGCCGATCGTCGCCGGACCCGCCGCGCCGACCGGCTTCGGCCGGCGCTTCATGGAGGGGTTGTCGCTGCAGCTCACCAATCCGAAGGCGATCTTCTTCTTCCTCTCGGTCTTCCCCCAGTTCCTCGACCACGCCCGCCCCATGCCCCCGCAGTTCGCGGTGCTGGTGCTGACCTACAGCACGCTGGTGGTGCTGATCCACTCCGGCTATGCCCTGAGCGCGCAACGCGCCCGGAGCTGGCTGGGCTCCGAGCGCGGCGGCCGAACGATGAACCGGGTCGGCGGGGCGACGTTCGTGTTCTTCGGGGCGGCGTTGGCGACGGCGAAGAGGTGAATCGACCCTCCTAGCCCCTACCCCCCTCCAAGAGCTGGCTCCCAGAGGTGGTGAGCGTGGCCCTCGCGAACTGCAGCTCCGAAGAGCCCCATTGCCTCAACCTGTATCTGGTCTCCAGCTTGATGTCCATGCGCTCGGCCAGCTTCTGCCATTCCATCAGCTTGGCCCAGACGGCCTGCCGGTTGGCGAGGGAGCCGTTTCCGGTCAGGTGATCGCTTCCGTTCCGAATCTCCCGAAGGAGCTGGAGGCGGCGTGCGTGCATCATGATGCGCTCCGTTCCTCGCCCGGATATCCGGGCGGCTAATGCGGGCGAGAGCCCGTCTCGCGACGCGGGACGGCCTCGAATTCGAAATCCTCCCGGCCCAGCGCGCGAAGCGCCGGGTCGCGGCATCAATCAGGGAGCGGGGTGCCGATCAGGCGGGGGGAGGAGGAGCCCTGGGAAGGACGGTTCGCGCCCGATCCAGGCCGGACTCGAGGGCGAGTGCCGGTGATTCGGGGCGGATCAGGATACGGGGAAGCGCGCGCCAGTGCATCGGCGCGATCGCGACTGCGGACCCGGACAAGTGGGCCTGGCGGGCGACGCGGGGGCGCGTCACCTCCGGCAGCGAAGCGACTTTGGCGGATTCGGAGGGCTTCGTTCCGGCTACGGAGGAGGCGGCCGGACGCAGGCTGCACGCCGCGCCGGGGGTGAAACCCCGGCCCGCCGGACCAGAAAGCGGAACGGCGAGGAGCACCGCGAGGAGCGGCGAACCGACCAGCGCGGCGAGCCGACGCATGCCGGGAAACTAGCCCGGTCGCACCGGGGTGTAAATCGGGCGGGAAGGCCGCTTGCCAGTGCCCCAGTGCAGCTTCCCGCCCTCCCGCCTTCGTGCCCTGCCCTACCAGGCCAACTGCACCTCCGTCCGGGCATACACGTACCGGCCGTTATACCCGAACGGCGACGCCGCCGCCCAGGGGAAAATGCCGAAATTGTCGTTGAAGTCCTTGGCCGTGGTCGGCGGATCGGTCGAGTCGTCCACGATCACCTGCGAGCTCGGGTGGTCGGGGTAGACGTTGAACAGGTTGCGCACCCCCATGGCGAACTTGATCAGGTTGAACTGATACGCCACCTCCGCGTCGGTGAGGCCCTTCCCGCCGTAGTTGTCCCGGCACAGGTCGCAGAAGCCGGGCTGCGCCGAGCTGAATCCCCCGAAGTAGGAGAACCGACCCAGGCTGGAGAACCGGCCCAGGGTGAGGTTCGCCTGCAGGGTGCCGCGCCAGTCGGGGCGCTCGTCCTCGATGCCGATGGCCGTTACCGAATCGAGCAGCCCCGGCTCGGTGGAATTGGCATCGATCAGCACCTGCGGGAGCGGGTCGACGTCGAGAATCCTGTTCTGGGTCCAGTTGAACCCCGCCGAGAGATCGAGCGTACCGGTGCGGCCGGCGGGCACGCGATAGCCGGCCGTGATGTCGACGCCCTGGGTGCGGGTATTGAGGCCGTTGGTGAAGTACTGGACTCCGCCGATGTCTCCGAACCCGGCGGCGGTGAGGATGTCGACGGTCGCCTGGTCGTCGAAGGTCGCGCCGAGGAGGATCTGGTCGTTGATCCGGATGTGGAAATAGTCGGCGGTGACGGTGAGGTTGTCCACCGGCGTGAGCACGACGCCCGCGCTCAGGTTGTACGCCTTTTCCTCCTTCAGCGGCACCGCGCCCAGCGCCTGGGCGGCGGGGTTGTCCGCGGGGAAGAGCCCGACGTCGATGAACTCGCCCCCGATGACGTTGGTCACCACCTTGCTGAATGAGATCTGGCTCAAGCCGGGTGCCCGGAAACCGGTGCTGGCCCCGGCTCGCAGCGTCACCCGGCGGGACGGCTGGTAGCGCACCGATCCCTTGAAGCTCACGTTGCTGCCGAAATCACTGTAGTCCTCGAACCGCGCCGCCACCTCGGTCAGCACCTTCTCGGACAGGTTGGTCTCCGCGTCGGCATAGAGGCCGAAATTGTTCCGGTGGCGATCGGTGGCGTCACCCGGCGCGAAGCCCGGGAACGATTGGGACCCACCCGGCGCCAGGTCGCCGGAGCCGGTCTGATCCTGGGCCCCGCCGTTGACGTACGACGCCAGCTCGCCTTGCCGGATGGCGTACCGCTCGCGCCGGAAGGCCGTTCCGAAGGCCAGGTTCACCGGATTCGGCAGCCCCAGCTCGACCGGCTTGGCGATGTTGAGCGCGGTGATCCACTCCTCCCGGAGCACCCGCCCGGCGAAGAAATCCTGCTGGTTGGGAATGCCCGGGTCGTCGTCGGTGCCCAGGATGCCGTCGGCGCCGGGCGCGCAGGCCACGTCGAGGCACGGGCCGAGCGAGGCGTTGAGGGTGTTGTTGATGTGGTAGTCGAAATCGTTGTGGCCGAACTCGGTGCCCAGCTCGTAGCTCCACCCCGAGACCAGTCCACGCACGCCGCCGGCGGCGGAATAGTCGGTCACTAGTCCCTGAATGTCGGGCAGGAAGCCGAGGGGGTAGATGTCGTCCCAGCTCCGCGCGCTGCCGGAATACCGGCGATAGGGATTGCCGATGCCGTCGCGGTGGCTGTAGCCGCCGAAGCTGTAGATCTCGGTCCCGCTGGTTCCCACCGGCAGCCGGAAGTTGGCGAAGGTGAGCGCGTCCCGCTCCAGCCCGTCGCCCCAGTGATGGTTGGGCTGCTCGACCGGGTTGTTCTTGTGGACCACCTGGCCCTTGTCGTTGATCTCGTCCGCGATGCCGGTGCCGGAGGTCTCCGAGGCATCGGCCCAGGCGCGGTTGGTGGGCTGCCGGTCGCGGAACTCGCCGAAGAGGCCGAGGGAGCCGGCACCGATCGGGATGCCCCAGCCGCCGTTCGCGTTCACCGTCGTGCCGTCGTCGGGGTAGTCGGGACTCACGTAGCGGCCCACGTCGCCGTTCACGAACGGGGTGAAGGCGCCGTCCTTGAGCACCAGGTTCACCACGCCCGCGATCGCGTCGGAGCCGTACTGGGCGGCCGCGCCGTCCCGCAGCACCTCGATCCGATCGAGCGCGCTCGACGGGATGGCATTGAGGTCCACCCCGCTGGAGCCGGCGCCCATGCCGTAAGTGAAGTTGTTCACCAGCGCGGTCTGATGGCGGCGCCAGCCGTTCAGCAGGACCAGGGTGTGGTCGGGGCTCAGCCCCCGGAGGGTGAAGGGCCGGACCACGTCGCCCGCGTCGGTCACGCTCTGGCGGGGAAAGTTGATCGAGGGTGAGACCGACTGGAGGATGATGCTGGTCTCGTTGCTCCCCTGCTGCTGCAGCTGCTCCGCCGGAAAGACGTCCACCGGCACCGCCAGCTCCTCCGCCGCCGTGTGCCGGGCCCGGGAGCCGACCACCACGTCGATCGGGGCGAGCTGCACCGCGCTCCGGCTCAGGGTCACGTCGCCCTTCGCCACCTCCCCCGGCCCTACCGTCACCGCCAGCTCGCCGGGGACGAACCCCACCAGGCGGACCCGAACGGTGTAGCTCCCCGGCGAGATGCCCCGGACCTCATACTCGCCGCTCGAGGAGGTGCTCGCCCGGAGACCGGTCCCCTCCACCGAGATGGAGGCGTTGCCCAGCGGGTTGCCCGCACTGTCGGATACGGTACCGCGAATGGAGCCGGCTTGCGCCGTCGCGGCCGCCCACGGGATCCACGCCAGGAGAACGCCCGACAGCATTCTGACGATGCCTCGCACCATGAAACCTCCGTTGTCGATGACGCTGGTCGGCGCGAGCGGCGCCGGAACTGGACGGTGGGACCTGCGCCTCAACATCGGGAAACCCCGCGGCAGCGTCAAGCGGCCGGGCGCGTACGGCTAGACAACTGGGGCAAGTCCTAGCACATTGGCGGGGCGTCTCTCCCTCATCGCGCTGCCGCACCCCCCATCGCACCTCACCTCCCGGGGGCGTCGCCGGCAGTCTTCGCCGACAGGAGAAGTCCCCTATGAACGCTGGCATGCGTCAGAGAGTCCTCGGCGCGGGGCTGGCCCTGAGCGCGCTCGCGCTCGGCATCCAGGCGGCCCCGGTGGCAGCCCAGCAGGGCGGCATCGAAGGGACGGTGACCGATCAGGCCACCGGCCAGGTCCTCGAGGCTGCGCGGGTGCTACTCACAGGCACCAACCGGATCGAGACCACGAACCGGGATGGCAAGTACCACTTCCGGGAGATCACGGAGGGGAGCTACCAGGTGCGGGTCCTCCGGCTCGGATTCAAGCCGGTCACGGACACCGCCAATGTCGCGCCGGGCGAATCGGTCACCCTCGACTTCTCCATGGAGCCGGCTCCGGTGCAGCTCGACGAGATCGTGAGCACCGTGACCGGCGAACAGCGGAAGCTGGAGGTGGCCAACGCGGTCAGCACCATCGACGCCGCCGCGATCACCCAGGAGGCGCCGATTACCGAGTTCGGCAACCTGCTCTCGGGCCGCGCGGCGGGCGTGACGGTTCAGAAGGCCGGCGGCACCACGGGGAGCGGAACCCGGATCCGGATCCGCGGCTCCAACAGCGTCTCCCTCAGCAACGAGCCGCTCTACTACATCGACGGCATTCGGATGGAGGCCGGGCAGACCTCGAGCAGCCTCGACATCGGCGGCTTCGGGCAGGGCCTCGGCGCGGCGCCCTCGCGGATCAACGACATCAACCCCGAGGACATCGAGTCGATCGAGATCGTGAAGGGCCCGGCCGCCGCCACGCTCTACGGCATCCAGGCCTCCAACGGGGTGGTCCGCATCACCACCAAGCGCGGCCGGGCGGGCCGGCCCCGGTGGAACCTCTACAGCGAGGTGGGCGGGGTGCACGACGCCAGCACCTACCCGATCAACTACAACGGGCGTGACAACACGGCCGAGACCGGCCCCGACTGGGACAGCTTCTGCATCGTGCAGTTCGAGCTCGACGGGCTCTGCACCCAGACCTCCGTCAGCAAGTTCTCGCCGCTGAACGACCCGTCGACCACGCCGCTCAAGACCGGGCTGCGCCAGCAGTACGGCGCCAACGTCTCCGGCGGCAACGACCTGCTCACGTACTTCCTGTCCGGGGACTACGAGAACGAGGACGGCGTCTTCCGCCTGCCGGCGCTGGAGGAGGACTCGGTCCGCCAGGTGGACGGCACCGTGCCGGACAATCAGCTCCGGCCCAACACGCTGACCCGGCTCAATCTCCGCGCCAACGTGGGGGCGAACGTCTCGGCCAACGCCGACATCCAGGCGTCGGTCGGATACATCTCCAGCGATGCGCGCTTCGTCGAGAACGACAACAGCTTCCTGACCATCACCGGCAGCGGTGAGGCCAGCGGCGTGCCCGAAGATATCAACCGCGGCTGGTTCTTCATCCCGGCGGAGCTGTTCAACGAGCTGGCCACCCAGGGGACCGAGCGCTTCATCGGCGGCGTTACCGGCAACTGGCGCCCGAAGTCCTGGCTCAGCACCCGCGCCACCCTGGGCTACGACGTGACCAACCGCAATGACGTCCAGTTCTTCCCCACCGGCAAGTCGGCGGACTACCTGGAGAAGCGCCTGGGCGAGAAGCACGACAATCGCTTCCAGACCGCGCAGACCTCGGTGGACCTCGCCGCCACCGCGCGCTTCAAGCTCTCGCCCAACCTCGGCTCCAAGACCTCGGTGGGCGGCCAGTTCTATCGCGACCAGACCACCGGCAACCTCGCGGCGGGCTACATCCTGCCCGCGGGCAGCGAGACCATCAGCGGCGCCGGCCGCACCGAAGCGAGCGACACCGCCCTGGAGAGCCGCTCCCTCGGCAGCTACGTCGAGGAGGAGCTGGCCCTCAAGGAGCGCCTCTTCGTCACCGGCGCCCTCCGCTTCGACGACAACAGCGCGTTCGGCAAGAACTTCGACGCAACGGTCTATCCCAAGGCCAGCGTGTCGTGGCTGATGTCGGACGAAGGGTTCTTCAACAAGGGCTCGTTTCTCAGCACCCTGCGGCTCCGGGGCGCCTACGGCGTGTCGGGCCAGCAGCCGGGTACCAACGACGCGCTCCGGTACTACAGCCCCGTGGCGGGCAAGCGCGGCGGTGTGGGGCTCACCGGCGTGACCTTCGGCAACCTCGGCAACGTGGACCTGAAGCCCGAGCGCTCCCACGAGATCGAGCTGGGCCTCGACGCCTCCATGCTCAACGACCGGATGAGCCTCGAGTTCACCTACTTCAACAAGGAGACCCAGGACGCGCTGATCGAGCGGAACGTGGACCCGTCCGCCGGAGCGTCCGACGTCCAGTTCTTCAATCTCGGCCGAGTCAAGAACTACGGCGTCGAGATGGCGATCAACACCCGGGTCATCGACAGCCGGGACTTCTCCTGGGATCTCGCGCTCTCGGGCTCGGTCTACGAGAACACCCTGGCCGAGATCGGCGACGGGGTCGGCGAGATCGTGTTC
>DATCWW010000406.1:0-5481 GCA_036566145.1 Gemmatimonadales bacterium | reverse complement strand
CGGAGCGCCGGCCGCCGCCCGCGGTGATTCCGGCGCCGTTCGCCTTGTCGGACTGCCCCGGGGCTCGACGGTCATGATCGACGAGCGACCGGTCCTCGATCCGGTGACCCGGCTGTCGCCGGGGCCCCACGCGCTGGCCGTCTCCGCGCCGCGCTTCAACTTCTTCACCGACACCATCGCGATCACGGCCGGCGATACCCTCGAGCTCACGCCCCAGCTCCAGCCGATGGGCGCTCCCGCGGCGCCTCGGCGCGAGTCGAAGGGGGGTCGCTGCGAGCCCGGCTCGGGCTACAACAGCGACGGCAGCTGCTTCGACGAGCGACCCAAGCCGGTCAACCCGCCGTTCGTGCCGGTGCCCGAAGGGGTCGCAGGCGAGCCCCGCCCGTCGCTGCTTTGGGTGAAGGTGTCCGCCGAAGGGCGCACGGTCGATGTGGAGCGCCTGCGCTCGTCCGACAATCCCGACTTCGAACGAGCCGTCCGCGACTTCGTCTGGACCGTGACCTGGCATCCGGCCCTCAAAGACGGGGCGCCGGTCGAAGCCTGGACCCAGATGCTCTTCCCGCCCCAGAAGCCGTGACCGCGGGCCCCGGCGAGCGGCCCCGCATCCATCCCACCGCCTTCGTCGCGCCCACCGCCTCCGTGATGGGCGACGTGACGCTCGGCCCGGATTCGAGCGTGTGGTACGGGGCCGTGCTCCGCGGCGACATGGCGCCGATCGTGATCGGCGGCGAGACCAACCTCCAGGACGGCACCATCGTGCACGTGGACGAAGAGGAGCCGTGCATCATCGGCGAGCGGGTGGGCGTGGGTCATCGGGTGATCCTGCACGGCTGCGTCGTCGAGCCGCACTGCCTGATCGGCATGGGGAGCACGCTGCTCAACGGCGTGGTGATCGGTGAGGGGAGCGTGGTGGCGGCGGGCGCGGTGATCCCGGAGGGGATGCGGGTGCCGCCGGGCTCGCTCGTGATGGGCGTCCCCGGCCGGATCGTTCGTCCGGTGGACGACACTCTGCGGCGTCGGATCGAGGGCACTTGGAGCCATTACGTCATGCAGGCACGAGCGCATCGCGCTGGCCGCTACCCGCCGTTTCGCCCCACCGCGGGCTGACCGTCGAAGTACCCACAGGTTTCCACGTTCTCCACAGCCCTAACCCTGGTTATTTTTGTGATGTGGGAAGGAAGATCGCACGTAGCCGTGCGGGTTTTTCGCGCTATTGTGCCCCTTCGCGCGTTGGCCTAGTTTGGCCATCCGCTGTCGCCATGCGGGCCGCAACACGAGGGTCTCTTCTCCTTCCATTTCGCAAGCGGGGAGCAGTCTATGCCTTCGTCCACGCCAAGGGACGCCGTTCGTCTGTCGCCTAACGCCACCACCGTCCTCGAGAAGCGGTACCTGATCAAGGACGACCACGGGAAGCCGGTGGAGACGCCGCGCGACCTGTTCCAGCGGGTGGCCGCGACCATCGCCGAGCCGGACCGCCAGTATGGCGCGACGGCCGCCGAGGTCGAGGCGACGGCGACGGCGTTCTACGGGATGATCGCGGACCGGCTCTTCATGCCCAACTCGCCGACCCTGATGAACGCGGGCCGGCCGCTGGGGCAGCTCTCCGCCTGCTTCGTGCTTCCGGTCGAGGACGCCCTCTCCAACGGCAAGAGCGGCATCTACGACACCCTCCGCGCCATGGCCCTGGTGCACCAGAGCGGCGGGGGGACCGGGTTCAGCTTCTCCCGGCTCCGGCCCAAGAACGACATCGTCCGGTCCACCATGGGTGTGGCCTCGGGGCCGGTCTCCTTCATGAGTCTGTTCGACGCCTCCACCGACGTGGTGAAGCAGGGGGGGACCCGGCGGGGCGCCAACATGGGCATCCTCCGGGTGGACCATCCGGACATCATGGAGTTCATCACCTGCAAGGACGACACGACCAAGATCACGAACTTCAACATCTCGGTCGCGGTCACCGACGCGTTCATGAGCGCGGTGGAAGCCGGGGCGGACTACGACCTGGTCCATCCCAAGACCGGCAAGGTCACCGGCCAGCTGAACGCCCGGGAGGTCTGGAACCGGATCATCCACGGGGCCTGGAAGACCGGCGAGCCCGGCGTGTTCTTCATCGATCGCGCCAATTACTACAACCCGGTGCCCCACCTGGGCGCGTACGAGGCCACCAACCCGTGCGGCGAGCAGCCGCTCCTGCCGTACGACGTCTGCAATCTCGGATCGATCAACCTCGGCGCCTTCGCCGAGAACGGTGAGATCGACTGGGACCGCCTCCGCCAGACGATCCACCTCGCCACCCACTTCCTCGAAAACGTCATCGACGCCAACCAGTATCCGCTCTCCGAGATCACCGACCTGGCGCAGGCGATCCGCCGCATCGGGCTGGGCGTGATGGGGCTCGCCGACCTGTTCGTCAAGCTCGGCATCCCCTACGACTCCGAGGAGGGCGTGGCGCTGGGCCGGCGGGTGCAGCAGTTCGTGGACGAGGAGGCCAAGGCCGAGTCGGAGCGCCTGGCCGGCATCCGCGGCACCTTCGCGGAGTGGGAGCGCAGCATCTGGGGTCCGGACGAGACCTGCGCTCGCGATGCCGACGGCAAGCGAATCCGGCCGATGCGGCGCCTCAGGAACTGCAACGTCACCACCGTGGCGCCGACCGGCACCATTTCGATCATCGCCGGCTGCAGCTCGGGCATCGAGCCGCTCTTCGCCGTCGCCTTCATGCGCAACCAGGCCGGCGTGCTCATGCCCGACGTGAACGACGACTTCGTCGCCATCGCGCGGCGCGAGGACTGGTACTCCGAGGACCTGATGCGGCGGATCGCCGAGGCCGGGCACATCGACTTCGCCGAGGTGCCGGCCAAGTGGCGTCGGGTCTTCGTCACCGCCAACCACATCAAGCCCGAGTGGCACATCCGGATGCAGGCGGCGTTCCAGGAGTACAACGACAGCGCCATCTCCAAGACCTGCAACTTCGCCTACGACGCCACCGAGGAGTATGTCGAGGAGATCTACCGGCTGGCCTACCGGCTCGGCTGCAAGGGCGTGACCGTGTACCGCGACGGCAGCCGGGACATGCAGGTGCTCTCGACCGGCACGACCGCGAGGAAAGTGCAGGAGCAGGCCACCGCGGGCGGGCATGCCGTCGCCGTCGCGTCCAGCGAGGTGCCCGAGCTCAAGGGCCAGCTCGCCGAGCTCGAGGCCGAGAACGAGCGGCTCCGCCGGATGGTCCACGACCTCGAGGCCGAGAACCTGCAGCGGCGGCAGAAGCGCTCCCGCCCCGAGCTGCTGCGCGGCGCCACCCGCCGGCTGGAGACGCCGCTGGGCACGCTCTACGTGACCGTCACCGAGGACGACCGCGGGCAGCCCTTCGAGGTGTTCATGAGCCTGGGCAAAGCCGGCGGCGCGCTGATGGCGGACGTCGAGGCCCTCGGCCGACTGATCAGCCTGGCCCTGCGCTCCGGGATTCCCATCAAGGAGATCTACCGCCAGGTGCGCGGCATCAGCTCGGACCGCACCATCGGTCTCGGCCCCAACAAGGTCCTCTCGGTGCCCGATGCCGTCGGCATCGCCATCGAGCGGTATATGCACGAGAAGCAGGGGATTCAGCAGGAGCTGCTGCCGGGCGCCGCGGCGTCGGCCGCGCCGGCACCGATCGCGGCCCAGCCCGCGAGCGGGCCGGGCGGCGAGCAGATGGTGCTCGGTGGACTCCAGGAAACGCTCTCGGGGGCGTGCCCGGACTGCGGGTCGCAGCTGGAGTTCGCCGAAGGGTGCATGAAGTGTCACGTGTGCGGCTTCAGCGAGTGCGGGTGATCGTGGTCATCCGTAGATAGCGAAGCCACGGCGGCTTCGGCCGTCGCGAATCGCCCGCGTGGCGCCCCAGCGGGGTGTCCGGCTTCTGCCGGCGCCCCGCTGGTTGTTTTCGGCCGTTGGGGAACCTTCGGCAGGGTGCGCCCGGTTACCGGAATCTCTCGCCGACCTCCGGCGGGCCGGTGGCCCCGGGCCGCCGTGACTAGGGAAAGGAGCACAGCATGAGCAGACAACACGGCAGCGCCACTCCCGCCCCGGCGGCGGCCGCTGGCACCATAACGCTGGGCGATCTGACGGTGAATCGCATGGGCTTCGGGGCGATGCGGCTCACCGGCCACGGGATCTGGGGCGAGCCCCGTGACCGGGCGGAAGCGGTGCGGGTCCTCCGCCGAGCCGTCGAGCTGGGCATCGACTTCATCGACACCGCGGACTCTTACGGGCCCAACGTCTCGGAAGAGATCATCGCCGAGGCGTTGCACCCCTATCCCGAAGGACTGGTTATCGCCACCAAGGGCGGCCTCCTGCGCCCGGGGCCGGACAAGTGGGTGACCAACGGCCGGCCCGAGCACCTGCGACGGCAGCTGGAAGGCAGTCTCCGCCGTCTACGACTCGACCGGATCGACCTCTATCAGCTCCATCGCATCGACCCGAAGGTACCCGCCGGCGAGCAGTTCGACGCGCTCCGGGATTTCCAGCGCGAAGGCCTGGTACGCCACCTCGGCCTCTCCGAGGTCGGCATCGAGGACATCGACGCCGCCCGTCGCGTCGTCCCGATCGTGTCCGTCCAGAACCTCTACAACGCGGACGACCGGAAGTGGGATCCGGTGGTGGACTACGGCGAGCGCGAGGGTCTGGCGTTCATCCCCTGGTTTCCGCTTTCCGCGGGGGAGATCGAGGAGGGGGGACCGCTCGAGCGGGTGGCTCGACGCCACGGCGTGACCGTGTACCAGGTGGCGCTGGCCTGGCTGCTGGCGCGCTCGCCCGCGATGCTGGTGATCCCCGGCACCTCGAGCACCGCCCACCTGGAGGAGAACATCGCCGCCGCCGAGCTGCGGCTCACCCCGCAGGACCTCCGCGAGCTGGGCTGAGTATTGACCTCCGCCCCGGCCCCGCTCACACTTTATCCGTGTGCATCAGATCGGATGCGCTGACTGGATACAGGGCGGGGCGGGAGACCATCATGAACGACTCCGTGACGGCGGGTTTCGTCCGGGTCGGCGGCCGTCTGGTCATCGACCTTCTCAATACCGTAGGTGCTCGCGACGGCGTCCCGGTAGACCTGCTGGACAATCCGGAAGACCTGCCGATCTGGGCGGACGTGGTCGGCCTGCCGTACGGGGGAGACCTCGGCATCCGCTCGGACGCGGAGCTCACCGAGCTGCGCGAGCTCCGGGAAGTGCTGCGGGAGGGGCTGCGGCGATGGCGGGAGGGCGATCCTGTCTCGCCGGGCCTGATCGCCCGGCTCAACCGCGAGCTGGCCCGGGATCCGCGCCACGTGCGTCTTCGGATGCAGGACGGCGCACTCGTCACCGAGATGGTCTCCACCGGCGACCCGCTCGAGCGGCTCTACGCCGATGTCGCGGCCTCGCTCGCGATGATGCTCGGCCGGGACGATCGCTCGCGCTACCGCTCCTGCGCCAACGAGACGTGTCCCTTCACCTTCTACGACGATTCCAAGCC
>DATCWW010000400.1:0-4298 GCA_036566145.1 Gemmatimonadales bacterium | reverse complement strand
GGCCGGCGGAGCCCCCGTCGAGCGACGTCGCCCCCTGACGAAGTGTTTGACGGTCCCTCCCCCCCGGCCTACCTTTTCCTACCCATGGGGGAAAGGCCTGTGCCAGGGAGGAAGACGACGCATGGCTGATGTGACCCGGCAGCTGGTGGACCTCTACGGCGGGGCCGTGGCCCTCGCCGCCGGCGCCGTCACGGTTCGGGACCCCGGCCGGCTTCGGACCGCGGCTACCGATCAGCTGGCCTGGCGCGCGGTCTTCGCCGAAGGCGACGAGCGCGAAGCGGCCCGCTGGCTGCTCTGGGAGCTGGGCCAGGCGACCGGCGCCCGGCCGGCGTCGATCAACGCGCTGTATCAGGCGCGGGGCCGGGGAGAGGTCGGCGGCTTCACCGTCCCCGCGATCAACGTGCGGGCGATGGCCTACGACACGGCGCGGGCCATCTTCCGCGCCGCCCGGGCGGGCAAGGCGGGCGCGATCCTCCTGGAGATCGCGCGGTCGGAGATCGCGTACACCGAGCAGCGGCCCGCGGAGTACGTCGCGGTGCTGATCGCGGCGGCCCTGCGGGAGGGGTACACCCTCCCGCTGTTCATTCAGGGCGACCACTGCCAGGTGAACCACAAGAAGTACCAGGCCGATGCCGAGGGTGAAGTGGGCGAGGTGAAGAAGCTCATCGCCGAGGAAATCGGAGCGGGCTTCTACAACATCGACGTGGACACCTCCACCCTGGTGGATCTGGCGCAGCCGACCCTGGACGAGCAGCAGCGGGCCAATTTCGACCGGGCGGCCGAGATCACCGCGTTCATCCGGGGACTCGAGCCGGAGGGCGTCACCGTCTCGGTGGGGGCGGAGATCGGTGAAGTCGGGATGAAGAACAGCACCGTGGAGGAGCTGCACGCCTTCATGCGGGGCTACAACCGGAGCCTCGCGGCGCTGGGACGGCACGCCGGGATCAGCAAGATCTCGGTCCAGACCGGCACCTCGCACGGCGGGGTGGTGCTCCCCGATGGATCGATCGCCGACGTGAAGCTCGACCTCCAGGCGCTCGCGGCGCTCAGCCGGGTGGCGCGCGAGGAGTACGGGCTCGCCGGCGCGGTGCAGCACGGGGCCAGCACGCTCCCGTCCAACGCCTTCGGGAACTTCCCCCGGATCGAGACCGCCGAGATCCACCTCGCCACCAATTTCCAGAACATCGTCTTCGATCATCCGCGGCTGCCGGCCGAGCTGCGCGAGCGGCTCCGCTCCTGGGTGGACGAGAACGCCGCGGGCGAGCGCAAGAGCGGCGACACCAACGAGCAGTTCTACTACAAGGCGCGGAAGAAGGCGATCGGCCCGTTCAAGCGGGAGTTCTGGTCGCTGCCGGTGGACGTCCGAGACGCCGTGGCAGCCGACCTGGAGCGCACCTTCGCCTTTCTGTTCGAGCAGCTCAACGTGAACGGAACCGAGGATCACATCCACCGATTCGTCCAGGCCCCGCTGCAGCACCACGCCGCTCTCAAGCCGGCGTTGGTCGCAGCGGAGGACGACCCGGACGCCGGGGAATAGGAGCGGGAACATGCGTCGCAAACAGGGCAGGGAGATCGTGTACGTGGAGCGCGCGGGCGATTCGTCCGCGAAGTGGCTGTTCTGGGGCGCCGCGCTCGGCGCCGGCCTGGCGCTGCTCTACGCGCCGCGGAGCGGGGAAGAGACCCGCCGGGTGCTGCAGCGGAAGCTCTGGAAGCTGCGGGCCATGACGGAGGAGAAGTTCGACGAGCTGGCGCAGCAGTTCGGCGCCGGGAAGGAGCTGCTTCCCGAGCTCGACGACGAAGACGAGGAGGACCTGTTCGGCATGCCCGAGCCGCCCGCCCCGCGCGGGCGCGCGCCGGCGAGTGCCGGCTCCGCCCGGGAGGAGCTCGAGCGCCGATTGGCCGAATCGCGGGCCCGTCGCCGGGCCTCCGGGGAGCTCGAGGAGCCGCTCGCCTGAGGCGTCGCCGGCCCTGGCATCGGTCGCCCGCCGGGTTTCTCACCAGGGCGCTGACGGCCGCCGATGAGAACAACATCCCCTTTCTCGCGAGCGCGTTGACCTTCGACGCGCTCCTCGCGGCCATTCCGTTTCTGCTCCTGCTGCTCGTCGGGCTGTCGCACCTGGCCCTGGCGATGGCCAACAGCGGGGCCGGCAACTCCTCCACCGTTGACCCGACCGCGCTGTTTCACCGCTTCTTCCCACCGCACGTCTCGACCCCCGGCCGCGATCCGTTCGAAGTCATCGAGAAGATCCTGGTGCGGGTGAGCCAGCACCGCACGGAGCTCTCGCTCTACGCCATTCCGGCCTTCGTGTGGTTCAGCACGCGGCTCTTTGCCGGGATCCGGACCTCGCTGAACGACATCTTCGACGTCTCGGCCCGGCCGCTGCCGCGGCGGCACTTTCTGCTCAACCTCCTGCTCGCCAAGCTGCGGGACGCCGGGATGGTGATCGCCACCCTGATTCTGTTCCTCGCCAATACGGCGCTGAGCACCGGGCTCGCGCTGCTGCAGGCCCGGGGGGCGGAGCGGGTGCCGCAGTTCGCGTTCTTCCTTTCCTCGATGGGACGGTTCCTGGGCGAAATCCTGGCGGTCGGGTTCTCGGTCTCGCTGTTCTACATCACCTATCGGTTTGCCTCGGTCCGGCGGCTGCCGCGGCGCACGGCTCTGCTGGCCAGCGTGTTCACCGCGGTGCTCTTCGAGATCGCGAAGCGGTTGTACGGCCTCTATCTGGCCAACTTCGCCTCGTTCGAGGGCCCGAGCGGCAACGCCAACATCGGCGCCGCCGGTCTGTTCATCCTCTGGATCTACTACACCGCCATCGTGTTCCTCCTCGGCGGGGTGGTGGCCGAGACCTGGGAGCTGCGCAAGATGCAGCAGCGGCAGCGGGCGATTGTGGGCTAGCTCCTACCATCTCCCCCTCCCCCCGCCTATATTCCCCCTTGCCCCAGGTCCGAAGGGCGCCGGCGCGTGAACCGCGTCAGGACCTCGCCGGTAGCAGCGCTAAGCGATGTCCGGTGTCGCTTCGGGGTGCCTGGGGCACTTTTCTTGGCGGGGCAGGTGGACGGCGGGCGGCGCGGTGGCAACCCGCCCACCCGGTTCACCGCCCCGCCAGCCTTTTTTCCCGCGGCCCCCGCGCTCATGATCGCCCTCGCCCGACGCTATCGTCCCAAGCGATTTGCCGACCTCCTGGTCCAGGACCACGTCGCGGCCGTTCTCCGCGGGGCCGTGGCACGGGGGCGGGTGGGGCACGGCTATCTGCTCACCGGTCCCCGCGGCGTGGGCAAGACGACGGCCGCGCGGATCCTCGCCATGGCGCTCAACTGCCCCAACCGGGACCCCTCCGGCGACCCCTGCGGCGAGTGCGAGAATTGCGTCCGGATCTGGACCGGCGCGGCCAATCTCGACGTGGTCGAGATCGACGCCGCCAGCAACCGCGGAGTGGACGACGCGCGCGACCTGCGGGAGCGCGCGATGTACGCCGCATCCCAGGCGGGCCACCACAAGGTCTACATCGTGGACGAGGCCCACATGCTGACCCGTGAGGCCTGGAACGCCCTGCTCAAGATCCTGGAAGAGCCGCCCCCCGGCGTGGTGTTCGTGTTCGCCACCACCGAGCCGCAGAAGATCGCCGCCACGGCGGCGCCGGTGCTCTCCCGGCTGCAACGGTTCGACTTCCGCCGCATCGGACCGGCCGCGATCCGGGCCCGGCTCCGGGCGGTGCTGGACGCCGAAGGCATCGCGGCGGACGACGACGCCCTCACCCTCATCGCGCGCCACGCCGACGGCGGGATGCGCGATGCGCTCTCCGTGCTCGACCAGTGCCTGAGCCTGGGCGAGGGCGCGGTCACCGCCGCCCGGGTGCGCGAAGTCCTCGGCCTGGTGGCGGACGACCTGTTCGCCGAGACGCTCGATCTCGTGGCCGAGCAAAACCCGGCCGCCGTCTTCCCGCTCATCGACCGCCTGGTCGACGCGGGGGCCGATCTGGTCGAGTTCATGGGCGGCGCCGGGGAGGCCCTCCGGGCGATGCTCATGCTCCAGCTCGGCACCGTTCCGGAGGGCCTCACCGAGGGGCTGCGCCAGGCGCTGGAGCGCTACCGGGAGCGGCTTTCGCCGGGAGATCTGGTGCGGATGCTCCGGCTCCTCACCGACAGCGAGGCCGCGGTGCGGCGGAGTGCCAGCCCTCGCCTGGTGGTGGAGACGCTGCTGCTGCGCTGGGCGATGATGGATCGGACCGTGGACCTCGAGGCGGTGCTCGCGGGCGGGGCCCCCTCGCCGGCCGCCCCGAGCGCGCCGCCGGCGCCGC
>DATCWW010000393.1:0-2668 GCA_036566145.1 Gemmatimonadales bacterium | reverse complement strand
GCCCTGCCACGTTCATCGAGAGTCGTGGTGAGCCGACGACCACCCCGAGGCCGGGGGAGCGATCAGCACGCTTCCCCGCGCGTGCTGGAACACAGCCGTGGCGACCTGTCCCTCCGCTTCCGACGCCGCGCGGGACGTGGTGCCGAGCGCGACGAGATCGAATTGCGGGACCCACTCGGCCAGCACGCTCAGGGGTGCGCCTTCAAGCGTCGCGATCTGCACGGCGACATTCCCGACCTCCCCGAGGTCGTCCGCGAGCCATCGGAGCACGTTGGCGGCCGGTTTGGCCGCCGTCACTCCGGGTGCCTCGGACGAGGGCGGGTGCAGCGCGGGGACCACGTGCGCCAGGGTCAGGCTCCCGCCGTCGGCCAGGAGGGGGAGGGCCGCCCGCGCCGCGCGGATGCTCGCTTCGCCGAAGTCCGTGACCACAAGCGCGGAGTCGGGTAGCTGCTCCACGTCGGGCGTGCACGCCAGCACGGGCACGGCGGCTTCCATCGCCAGCTGCGAGGCCGCGGCTGCGGTGGTCTTTCGGGCGGCGGTCTCCGCTGGGGCGAGCCCCACCAGGAGGTAAGCCGCCGATCGCGCCCGAGCGTGTGCAGCGAGGGTGGCACCGACGGGACCAGTTTCGGCGCTGGTGCTGAAGAAGGATGATAGGCCGACCGCCTGGTGGACCTGTCGTTGGGTGCGAACGCGAGCCTTGTCGCGCAGGCACTCATCCAGCTCGCGGGGCTCGAGATCCGCGTCGATCGATGCCAGCGCGGACAGCGACCCTGACAGCGGGGGGACCACGGCCAGCACGTGCGCATCCACCCGGCCCCGCCGCGCCAGCGCCTCAGCAAGGCGCAACGCCCCCGCCAGGGGATGGTCGCGCACAGCCGCGATCAGGAGCGGCCCCACGAGAGGGGGGCCGAGCGGGGTGATTGCACGCGCGCCCCGGGAAGCCTTCCCCGGTTTCCGCCCGCCGCTGACAGGACGGGAAGTCTTGGCCTTTTTCATGGTTGATCTCATCCGTCAAGTGCCCAACGCCCATCATGAACGTTAGCCGGAATTGTGTCAACAAGAATCCGGGATCCCGAGCTGAGCCTCCCCATGGACCTGCCCGGGGACGCTGCCGGCCAGCGGCTTCTCAGCCGGCGGAGCCGTTGGCGAGAGCCGTTAACTGGGCCTGGGCCGGGTAACCAGCACCGGCAGATCTCCCCTGCGCACGAGCTTGTCCGCGACGCTTCCCAGCAACATGCGACGCAGTCCCCCCCGGCCGCGCGTTGCCAGGGCCACCATCCCCGGTCCCCGCTCTTGAGCGGTGGTCAGGATCGTCTCGAAGACAGCACGGCCAAGCACCGCTGCACCGCTTGCCCGGGCTCCGACACCTCTCAACTGCTCCACCAGCCTGTCGAGATACGCCTGCGCCCGCCGCTGTTCGATGGCCGTCAGCTCCGTGTCGATCCCGGCAGGAAACGAGGCCGGCGGGCTGGTCATCAGCGCGACGGGGAGGACCACTCGCCGCAACGCGAGCGAGGCGTCGAAGAGCGAGGCCATCGCGAGCGCGACCGGCAGGACGGCCTCGGCCTGGCGCGACCCATCGAGCGGCACCAGGATCCGCTCCAGCAGAGCCGCCGAGGCTTCCCTTTCCCCGGGGCGAATGACCAGCATCGGGATCCCCAGGGTTCTCATCAACTCATCCGCAACGCTTCCCAACCAGGCTCGCTCAAGTCCGCCGCGGCCATGGGTGGTCATGACGACCAGGTCGGGACCCGTTTCCCTCGCGTAGCCGGCGAGGGCGGGCGCCGGCTCGCCCTCGAGTATCGTGGTCGCGACCTGGATCGCTGCCTCGGCCTTGACGCGCCCCGCGGTGGCGTGGAGATAATTCCGCTGTGATTTCCTGACGGCGAGCTCCACCTTGGTATAGAGTCCCACGGTATCCGCGAGCGGCGGCAGCAGGGTGAGCCGATGGACCATCGCAAGTCGGAGGCGGGCGCGAGCCTTCCGGGCAATGGCGATTGCCCATGGCAGAGCCTGTTCGGCCAAGGGTGAGCCATCCAGCGGCACCATGACAGAACGAATCCTGAGCGGCTCCGGCGCCCCCGAGCGTTTCTTCATACGGCTCCAGACCCGGTGACGGACTCTCGGGCCAATCCCCGGATGATCTTACTGGTCGCGATGACCTGCCCGGTGTGCCGCCGGGTATGCTCGGCCGCGTGGAACAGCAAACCCAGGACATTGCTCGGGAGCCTGGCGCGGCCAACGGCACGAGGCGCGAGAAGCTCCTGTTCCGGGATCTCTCTGAGCCGGCGCACGCCATCATCCATGGCCGCGTCAACCAGGGCAAGCAGCTCTTCTGCCCTGGCCGGCGGAGAACCGGGATTCCCCTCCCGACGCAGCGCGATCAGCTGCTCGTCCCTGGCAGGATGTCCCTCGGCGTAAGTGAACAGTCGGTCGAGGCTGCCGCAGATGTGCCGGAGGTGAAATCCCACGGATGCCGCCCCGCCGGGCCGCTCCCACAACTCAGTGGTCGATAAGCCGCCTGCAGCGTCACGCAGATCTTCGCGTGACTGCAACAGCGCGTGCGCGACGGGCACAAGCATCGGAACCATCCCTTCGACCGCCCCTCGGAGCCAGACCTCGGGCGGAGTGGCCAACTTATGCTCGCTCAACCGGCACCTCCGTCAGC
>DATCWW010000387.1:0-12532 GCA_036566145.1 Gemmatimonadales bacterium | reverse complement strand
GTCGCCCTGGTAGCCCTTGACCGAGGTCTCGCCGAAGTAGCGGAGCGCCACCGCGGCCGCGGGGGGAACCGAGTCCGCCTTCGCCGGAGGCATGACGGGATAGCTGTCGGCGCGGATCGTGTCCGTGGGATAGAGTGCGATTGCGATCCCGCTGTCCCCGGACAGCGCCCTGATCTCCAGGACCTTGAGGCTGTCGCACCACTCCGCGGTGGCCGGCGCCGCCAGGCGGCCTTTACTCTCGCCGCTCCACTCCATCTCGAGCCGCGCCGGTCCGGCGTCGGCACGCTCCACACCGGCGCACCCGGCGAGGAGGACCATCACGCCGGCAACGAGTGGGGCTGCGACGGGCCGGCGTCTCACCGCACCCCCTGGAGCACGATGTCGAAGCGCAGATCCCCGCCGGTATCGGGAACCAGCGGGTGGCTGAGATCGAAGCGCAGGAGGCCGTTGAACAGGGAGACGCCGGCGCCCGCCCCGACCAGCGCGTCGGTCTCGAAGAGCTCGTCCGCCGCACCCGCCTGCCCGGCGTCGATGAAGACGACCGGCCGGATCCGGCCCCGGATCGGGGCCAGGTCGAGCTGGGCGGCCCAGAACGCCTGCCCCTGTCGGCTGCCGTAATCGAAGCCGCGCACGGTCGTGAGGCCGCCGAGGCGGAAGTTGCTCTGGGCCAGCGTCGGCGAGGTGGCGATCCCGCCCGAGACTCGCAGGGTGGCGCCTTGCGCGTCGCCCACGTCCTGCCGCAGCGACCCGAACAGTCGCCCGGTGGTATGACTCTCTCCCCCCAGTACGTCGGCCCCCACCGTCCACCGCCGTGCTCCATACCCCGTCACCCGGACGCCGCCCCCGAGGAAGGTCCCCTCGTCTATCGGCGGATTCTCGGGGAAATCGCCCGACCCGCCGAGGAAATCGTTCACGCCCGAGTGCGCCGCTCGCGCGACGCTTTCCTGGTGCTCTACCAGAACGTGCGCTGCCAGGTCGACGCCCGTGCCGAGCGAGGTCTCCACCCGGAAGGAGCCCCCTTCGGCGAGCAGGTAGTCGCCACCGTCGTGCGCGGCGAACAGGGCATTGAGCGTGTTTCCGAAGCCGAGCGACGAGGTGAGCGGATCGAGATCAGCGACGTCGCGGTACCCGCTCAAGGTGAGGCGGGCGCCCGGTGCGTCCCGGATCGCGCTCAGACGGCCGGTCACCCGCTCGTCGCTGAATCCGTAGCGCAACGTCGCGTACGCCGAGGTGAACGACATCCCCGGGATTCGGACCCCGTACCCGAGGCCGATCGAGACACCCTGCACCCGATTGTACCGGAAGGCGTCACTCGTCCGCTCGTACCCGAACCCGCCCGCTCGGCGGCCGGTGACGCTGTCCGGCAGTCCCTCGGCCAGACCGGCGAGCTGGGCGTCCAGGTCGCGCAGCCGGCGCGCGGCCGCGGGGTCGGTCTCCAGGGTCAGCGAATCGGGCCACGCGTGGAACCGGCTCAACGAGTCGTCCGAGGGCCGGTGCAGCTCGTACCGGCCGCCCGGCCACCGGTCGGCGTAGTGCCAGGCCCGGTGCTCCTTGTCGCGGTCATGGCTGCGTTCCTCCCGGAGCGAATCGCGCCGAGCCCGCTCGGCCTCGCGATCCTTCGGCGCCTTGGTCGAATCCGGGAGCGGCACCTCGAACACCACCGGGCGGCCGGTGTTCACCTCGATCTCCTCGAAGGTGGTCGTGGCTCGGAACGGAACCACCAGGTCACCGACGATCGGGATGCGGACGCGGCCCGAGATCACCTGCCGCCGCGGCATCCAGTAGCGGCGGTCTTCCAGCCCGTACTCCAGGTCCGCATCCACGCTGGCGATGTCGTTGGCGAACCGGTTGATCTTTCTCGCTTCGGAGCTGTCCGCGCGGCGGTCGCCCTCGGGCACCGCCCAGAGCGCGGTTCCCACGTAGCGGAAGGTCAGGCGGACGACTTCGGCCGTCGCCGAATCGACCCACATTTGCCCGGCGATCAGGGCCGGACCGGTTCGCCGTGGCGTGACGTCCACCCGGAGCAGCCGGAGCGTGCCGCCGGGGCCGCCCCCGACCGCGAGGCTGGTGGCCAGCGCGTAGCGGTACCACTGCGGGCCGCTCGGGGCGAGGGGGTGCAGGGCGCCGTGCGCGGGGAAGTCGTTGCTGAAGATCCGGACCGAGTCGTCCACCCCGCGGGGCACGAACCAGGGCCGGTCCCAGACGCTGGAGAGCTCGAGCCACTCGCCCCTGCTCCGGAACCGCCGTCCGACCACGTCCACTCGGAGGTCGTTGGGCCGCTGCCACTGCACGTCGGCCACCTGCTCCTCTACGGCCGCTGTCGGCACCTCGGCCCACCGCCGACGGCCCACTCCGACGGTCAGGCGGTACCGGATGCGGGCCCGGTAGTCCGTTACGGCCGAGTCGCCCTGCCGACGGCGCGCCATGGCGCGCTCGATCAGGTGCCGGACCTCGGGGCTGCTGTAGGGGGAAGTAGTGTCGGGGGAAGGAGTCTGGAGGGCGAGGACCAGCGCGGCTAGGTGGATTGCGCCCATTTGCTCCGGCCGTCTCGGTGTAGCCCGTACGCCTTCAGACGACGCCAGAGGGTGGTGCGGCTGATCCCCAGATGCCTGGCCGTCTCGGCGAGCTTCCAGTTGTGCGCGTCGAGCGTCTTGACGATAGCCTCTTTTTCCCGCGCCGCCAACGTGGTCGGCCCTTCGATCCCGGGGATGAACATCGCCTCGCCCAGCTCCATGCCGCCCACCCGCAGGGGCCGGAGCCTGCCGCCCATGGCCGCGAGCCGCGGCTGGAGGTCGGTGGCCATCTCTGAAAGGTCGAGTCCCTCCATCGCCAGGCGCGCGGGCTGGTTGGCGTAGAGCAGCCGCCCCTCCGCGTCGAACACCACGACCCCCTCGCTGAACCCGTCGAGCAGGGCCTTGGCCAAAGGAGAGAACACCGAAGGCATGGAAGACATGATCAAAGTGTCGGGCATGGGTCTACGTACGAAGGTAAGCTTACAGGGTTTCAATGCGAGACGCCCTGCACCGATCCCGTGCCCATCTGGTAACTGCCTCGAAATCAATCACCTTGGGCGCTGTCGGATCGCCGTGCTTCCTTAGATGACGCTGACTCGTCGGGAAGGTGCACAATGGATCGTCAGCGTCTCGGGCGCCGACCGGGACCCCGATGCCCTTGTCGCCGGCGATGTCCGCCGGGGCGATGGGGGCGCCCACCCGCGGGATCGTCCTCGCCCGCGCGGGGAGTCCGCCGCAGGAGCGACTGGAGCTCGGTCACCGTGTCCGACAGAAGCGGCGCGTGCCGGCCTCGCTGGACCGCGAATCGCACCGGGCGGTCCAGTGCCGGCACCTCGTCCGGACGGAGGCGCCGAGCCTGCCCTTCCCGGAGCCGGATTCGGGCGACGCCCTCTCCGCCGGCGACCTCGTAGTCGATCGGTACGGCGTCACCCCGGATCTTCATCATCCCCGGCAGGGCGTCGAGCCGGGCCCGAGTCTCGGCGTTTACCAGCTCCTCCGGCTCGACGAGGATGCGGGTGCGCTGGAACTCGTCCCAACCCGTCACCGGCTCGAGCTGGGCCCGGACCCGGGCCAGCAGCGCCTCGGGCGCCAGCTGGCCCAGCGTTCCGCCCGAGCGGCGCCAGAGCTCGTCCAGCTGGGTCAGCGCCCGGCGCAGCCTTCCGCTGTCTGGATGCACCGCCTCGCCGGTGACGAGCGCCTCCGCGAGGAGATCGCGGGCGGCGGGCCGAAGCGCCTCCGGGATCGGGTCGCCGAGCGGTTCCACCTCGCTCTCGAGGTCGAACCGGAAGTAGGTGAGGCGGCGCTCGGCCGCCAGCCGCTGATGCTTCCGCGGGCCGGTCAGGATGACCCTCGGCGCGCCCGGCCGCGCGTAGGATCGGACCAGGTCGTAGGAGAGCGTTGTCCCTTCGATCGAGGCCCTGGCGATCCCGAACCGGTCGGCGAAGAACCTGAGTGTCCCCGCCACGGCTCCCCAGCTGCCGGCCACCGACGTCTTGGAGACCCGCGCCTCCTGGCCGTCGGCGGTGTGCTCGTCGATCACCAGGTCGAACGGCATGAACCGGGCGATCAGATCGGCCCACTGCTTGCGAATCTCCTTGGAGGCGTACGGCAGCTGCTTCGGGAGCGGCAGCTCCAGCGAGCGGTACACCGAGGCGGTGCCGAGGGCAGTATCCTCGATCGCCTTGACCAGCACCCCCCGGCGCTCGGCCCAGTCGGCGAGCCCGTCCTCGAACAGGTGGCGCGGCAGGCCGTACACCTCACCGAGGTACCCGTGCTGGTTCACCGCTTCAGCATAGATGTTGTAGGCCGTGAGGTGGTCGCTGCCGTTGGCCACCAGCCCGTGGAGGTCGCGCTCCTCCCTGGTCATGCGGTGGAGCGAGTCGATGTTGGAGCACACGGCGACCATGGGCACCAGCTCGGCCTCGGCGTGCACCAGCAACTCGCCCCAGGGCCGCTCCACCGGCATCGCTTCGACCTCCCGGCCATAGGCGGTCAGGCGTCCCTGCTCGATCAGCCCGCGATCGCTGAGCAGCTCCACGGCCCGCCGGTAGGCCGTCCGGTCCAGCGCCACGGGCAGATCGAGATCGCGCGCGTCCACTCCGAGGCTGGCGCAGGTGATCGCCACTCGCTCGGCGTCCCCGGCGAGCTGGAAGTCGGGTGGCGTGGGCCGGAGCTGGTCGAAGGCGAGCTGGCGGTCGCTCAGGATGACGACTTCGCCGTGGGGCACCCGCCCGTGCACCCGGCCCGCCATCTGGAGGATTTCGTTGGCTCCGAGATAGAGCCGGTGGAGCACGTTGCGCCCGCGCTCCACCACGTTGCCGTAGCGGGCGTCGTAGATCACCACGGTGTCCAGCCCGCGCACGTTGAGGGCCGACTGCCCCGCCGCCGTCATCGCCAGAAGGAATGGCCGCTCGACTTCGCCCTCCAGGAAGGGGCGGATCACCCGGATCGGCTCGCCGCCATGGTAGAAGGCGGTGGTGAGCCGCTTCCACTGGGTGCCCAGATCCTCGGCCAGACGCTCGACCTCGGCCCGGGTCGGCACGAACACCGCCACCCCGCGCCGTTCCTTCATCACGTGCCGGATGTACCGCTCGTTGAAGAACTCGTCGGGGGTCTGGGGCAGCACCTCCACCCGCGCCTTGAGCGCCGGGTCGAACGCGTAGGTGAGGAGGACCTCGGCGCTCTCCAGGTAGCGGGCGTAGAACGACGGATCCACCGTGGCGCTGAGCCAGATGAAGCGGCACCCCGCCCGCTTGCCCAGCGCCAGGCAGAGCTCCAGCTCGGCCGAGGTCTGATGGATCTCGTCGACGACGAGGGTATCCCGGCCGGTAATCAGATCGTCCTGGAACCAGCGCCGGGCGATCCCCGTGGTCACGATCACCACGTTCCAGGTGGGAGTTTCGGGGGTCGCTTCCCGCTCCCGATTCACCACGCCGACCCGGAGCGGCTCCTTCAGGATCGATTCGGCCATGGGACGGATCCCGAGCGTCTTGCCCGTTCCGGTGCCCGCCACGATCCCGAACCCGCGGCCTGAGGCCGCCAGATCGCGGATCTCCTGTCCGTGCTCCCGCTCGAGGAGCGTGTCGAGGTGGAGCCCGAGCGCGAGCTCGATGGTCTCGCAGGCGGCACGGGTCGGGGCGATGACGATGATCCGCCCCTTGGGGTGCGCTGCGTGGCGGTAGGCGTCGGGATCGGGAGGAAGGTGGTGATCGCGGGAAGGGCGCATGACGAAAGCTACCCGCGTGCGCCCATCCCTCAGAATCCCGGCTGCAGGTTGAACTCCCAGAGCCAGTTCTTGCCGGGCCGGTCGAACGGATGGACCAGGTTCACCTCCGCGACCGCGTAGCCGAAGAGGTTGAAGCGGAATCCGGTGCCCGCGCTGTAGACCGGGGTCCGATCACCGCCCGAGAGGCTGGGACCGTCCCCGCTGTTCCAGGCCATGCCCGCGTCGCCGAAGATGGTCCAGTCGAGCGGCAGCATGCCGTAGTACCCGGACCCGATGTGGAGCACGCCGAACAGCGGGAACCGGAGCTCCAGATTCGCGACCGCGATCCGGCTGCCGAGCAGTTGGTCGAAGACCGGGCAGCTGTTGGGCGACCCGGGCGGCGGGTTGCATTCGCTGCCGCTGAACGAGCCGTAGCGGTAGCCGCGTACCAGCCCCGGGTAGCCCAGGAAGAGCGGCTGGAAGCGCGGATCCTCGCCCCCGCTGCCGTAGCGACCATAGTGCATCAGTCGGGCGGCGAGGGTGAAGGGCCGCTTCAGCATGAAGTAGCGCCGCCAGTCGGCCAGCACCCCGACGTAGGAGATCGACCCGAACGTGGGCGAGGCCTCCAGGCGATAGCGCTGCCCCAGGATCGGGCCCGTCGCGCCGAAGATCGAGTTATCGTAGACCAGCGCCGCCGAGCTGGTGCCCAGGGTCAGCGGGCTTGCGGCCTCGAGATTTTGCCTGTCGCTGGCGATCTGCTGCCCATCGATCAGCGAGAACGCATCGGTCTTGACTTCTCGATCGAAGGAGATGTACGAGGCGCCGGCGGAGAACTCGACCCGCTGCACGTCGCTGAAGGGGTAGGCCAGCGTCCCCTGCAAGTCACGGTTGGTCTGTCGATCGAGGACCTGCTGCTCGATGAGGGCGGGCTCCCCGTTCACCACGCCGGTGCCTTCGGCGAAGCCCCCGGTCACATACGGCACCTGCTGGGCGAGCACCCCCCAGTTCCAGCGGCCGCCGAAGTTCTGATAGGCGACCAGGGCGGTCACGTCCCGGATGCCGCCGTTTACCTGCAGTCCGGTGGTGAGGCTGCGATTTCCCAGCAGGTCGCTCCAGTAGAGCGCCGCGCCGCCGCCCACGTAGGTGCCGAACCCGCTCGAGCCCGCGACGATCGACGGCTGGCCCACGTAGGTGAGCGACAGCCCGGCGTTGTAGGGATGAGCCACCTCGCCCCCGGCGGGCGGGAGCCCGCGCTCCGCGTCGTTCAGCAGGTCCGCGAGCACCGAGGTCCGATCGGCCGGGGGCAGCATCCCCGGGCTGCCGGGCAGCGAGGCGACGACGGTCTCGCCCGCCAGCCGGCTCGGCGCGTCCACGGCGTAGATATCGTAGCCCTTGGACCGGAAGAGGCTGAACATCAGCCGGCCGCTATGCTGGGCCACGGTCAGGGCCGGGCTCGTGGCCGTGATGCCGGCGACGCCGGTGAAGAGGTTGGTGATCTGGGTGATGCGGCCGGTCGCCAGCTCGGTCCGATACACGTTGGTGATGCCGAGCGGGTCGGCCAGGAAGTACAGCGCACGGCCATCCGGCGACCACTGAGGGTTGAGCTGCCGCACGCCAGGAAACGCCGACACCCTGGTGATGCGACCTGACTCCACGTCCATGAGCGCAAGGGCGTACGGGGCGAGCTTGAGTGAATCGAGGCTGGTGCCGAACCGGTCGGTGGCGAAGGCCAGCGTCCGCCCGTCGGGCGACCAGACCGGCTGGAGGTCGGCATAGGCGTCGTGGGTCAGGCGGTGGAGACTGTCGGCCTCGAGGTCGTAGTAGTAGAGGTCGGTCAATCCGCCGTTCACCGCGGTAAAGGCGATCCGCCGCCCATCCGGCGACCAGCTGGGCGTGAGCACCTCACCCAGCGTGGGGAGTCGAATCTCCCGGATCGTCCGGTGGCGGTCCGCATCGTAGAGCGTGAGAATCGGGCGGCCGCCGGCAATCCCGGCGAAGACGAAGCGACGGCCGTCCGCCTGCCAGCTTCCCGCGGATTCGATGAACTGCAGACTCTGGAAGTGCGGGTTCACCGCGGTCCGGGTGATCTGCCGGTCGACCTTGCCGGTGCGCCCGTCGGCCAGGAAGAGGTCGATCGAGAACAGGTCGCGGTCGGACAGGAACATGAAGCGGTCACCCTCGGGGCTCAGGGCGGGGCCGATGTTGTAGCTCCCGTCGCCGTGGGTCCCGTTGCCCGCCTTGACCAGCCGCACTCCGACGCTGTCCGCCGGCTCGGTCTGGTCTTCCAGGTGCTCATACGCCTGGGCGGTCGCCTCGTGCCACTGCTGCACCAGCTGATCCGGGGTGATCGCGAGGTCGCCGCGAATCGCCTGCCCCACATCTCGAGTCCGAATCGATGCGCGGAGCAGGTCGCCCATCATCTGGTCGCCCCACCGACCGGCCACGTAGGCGAGCAGAGCATGCCCGTAGCGATAGGGAAAGAAGCGCGGATCGTCGAGCTGCCGGAACGATGGGAGCGTGTCCTCGAGGCCCCCGCGCATCCACATGGCGGTCTCGGGAGCATTCGGTCCGAGCGACATGTACTCCGCCATCCCCTCGATGAACCAGAGCGGCAGCGATGCTGCCGCCGGCACCGCCCCGCGCGCTTCGGCGCCCGGCCGACCGGTCATGTCGTACTGGAAGGCGTGGGTGAGCTCGTGGCCGATGACGTGGTTGAGGTCACCCAGGGTTCCGCCGATCGGAAGCACGATGCGGCGGCGGAGCGCCTCGGTCACGCCCCCGGTGCCTTCGCCCAGGTTGTCGACGACGTTGGTCTGACGGAACTGGGGCGCGGTGGCGTAGAGAATCAGCGGTTGACGGCCGCGCAGCTGGTGCCGCATCACGGTGCTGAGGCGGGTGTACCAGCGCTCGGCCATCCTGCTGGCGATGTCCGCCGCCTCGCGCTCGTTCGGGTAGAAATACACGTCGAAGTGGTCGGTCTGCAGCACCTTGAAATTGAAGTGCTCGTACTGGACCTTGTTGCGGCCGAAGTACTGGGCCTCGGCCGTAGCCGGGAGGATCAGCAGGGCCAAACCGACGAGCGGTGCCAGCAGTCGTACCATTGCGCACCTGATAGTCATCCTGTGTGAGGATGCACTGCCGCTTCAAAGGGTTGCCGTGACCTCCGGCACCCGGGTACAGGCCCGAAAAAAGGAACATCCCGGCGGGGTGCCGGGATGTTCCGTACGGGACCGACCTCGATCGGGCGATCGCTGCGCCGGGTCGGCGCTCTGGCAGGTCAGTCGTCCCTCTAGTGCCGGTCACCCTCGTGAGTGTGACCGCGGTGCTCGCAGTCCGAGGTGTAGTACCGACCGCCGCGCTCGTACACCACTACCTCGTCGGCGTGCGGCCAGCGCTCGCTCCAACGGTCGTAGTACCGGCCGTCCCGGAAGTAGAGTGTCACCGGACGGTACCCTCGCCGGGACCAGGCCCGACTCGAGCGGTGGCCGTGCAGCTGCTCGACCACCACCACGCGCGGAGCGTACCGCTCCACCACCACGACGGGCCGCGCAACCGGGCGCCGATGCACGATGACAGCCGGGCGGCGACGGTAGGTGGCGTACGCGTCGCCGACGGTGACCTGACCCACCACGGGACCGCTGTGAACGAGCACGTCGGCCGCAACGTGCTGGGCCGCGGCCGGGGCGGCGGCGAGCAGGGTGGCGAGCAGCGAACCCGCAACGATCCTGGCGGACATAGATACCTCGATGTGAGAGTCGGATGCCATGCGGGTAGGAAGGATTGCGAGCGGCGTGCCAGACGCTAACTCGTTGTGCGTCTTCGCTTCCCGGTGACGCCCCGGGTGCGTGGTGTCCTCCGACGAGGACGCTCGGGCGGGGGCGGAGGAGCCGTCGCTTCCTGCTCCTGCGCGTCGATCCACTCGCAGACGATGCGGAAGGCGTCGTCACGCCCCAGCTCGAATGCGCGCATGAGATAGGGGACCGCACCATACATGTTGCTGCGCCCTTTGGCGCGGAGTCGGCGGAGAAAGGCGTGAAATCGGGCCCGAGGCCCGGTGGGCTGGGGACTCATGGGCTAAGTCGTGCCTCCAGTGGGCGGTAACGCGCTCGGCGTGCACCCCGAATATAACCCGAACCGGGCGCCTGTTCAATCGGGCGCGAGGCGCGTTCCGTAACCGTTTTGCCTCCTTGACACCGATTTGGGTGGGGTCCATGTTAGGGGCCGCTACGCACGACCCGGTGTGCTGCTTGACACGAGCTACCCGCCTGCCCGCGGGACAGCGTGGCCTCCGCCTCCACGTCGCTCCAGTGCCGGCTCACTTCTTTGCCCCGTCGAGCTGCGTATGTTTCGCCAGATTCTCTCGTTCTTCACTAGCAAAGCCACTATGGAGGCAGGTATGGCCGCGGATTTCTTCATCGGTGAATCGCTCGTCGGCGATGGCAACGAAATCGCCCACATCGATCTGATCATCGGATCGAAGTCCGGCCCGACCGGCGCGGCGTTCACCCAGGCGCTCTCCCGGAACACCGACGGGTTCACCACCTTGCTCGCGGTGGTCACGCCGAACCTCCCCTGCAAGCCCGACACGGTCCTCTTCAACAAGGTGACCATCAAGGGCGCCAAGCAGGCGGTGCAGATGTTCGGGCCGGCCCAGGCGGCGGTGGCGCGCGCGGTCATGGATTCGGTGAACGACGGCACCATCTCGAAGAGCCAGGCCAACGACCTCTGCATCCTGGTCGGCGTCTTCATCCACTGGCAGGCCGAGGACGACAAGAAGATCTATTCCTTCAACTACCAGGCTGTGAAGGAGTCGATCGCCCGGGCATTGCAGGGCAAGCCCAGCGTGGACGAAGTGCTCCAGAAGTACAAGGCCGCGCGGCATCCGTTCGCCAGCGGCGCCGAAGGCTGATCGCTTAGAGCCCCGAGGTTCGACGCGTTCGCGAGGGGCGGCCCGCCTGTCGGGGCCCGCCCCTCGTCCGTTTCCAGGATCCGAACTCCCGAGGAGGGCCGGTTTTCCGATGCGCAAGCTTCTGCTCCAGCTCGACAGCTCACGGCTGCCGAGCGTCTTCGATCAGGTGGTCGCCTACGATGCCGGCGCCGACGTCATCATGAGCTACGGCGGCGTCACCGAGGGCGACGTCCGCGACCTGATCCACGGCTGCATCTTCACCCGCGGCCCCAAGGATCTGCACAACACGGCCGTCTGGATCGGCGGCACCAACATGTCCGCGGGAGAGCAGCTGCTGGCGATGGCCCAGGACGCGCTGTTCGATCCCTTCCGGGTCTCCATCATGCTCGACTCGAACGGCTCGAACACCACCGCGGTCGCGGCGGTGATCAAGATCGAGGAGGCGGTGGGCGAGGTGGAGGGGAAGAACGTCGTGATCCTGGCCGGCACCGGTCCGGTAGGCCAGCGTGCCGCGGGGCTCCTGGCCCGTGACGGGGCCAAGGTCACCATCACCTCCCGGAAGCCGGAGCAGGGCGAGAAGGCGCGTCAATTCATCGGCGCGCGGTTCAACGTGCAGGTGGACGCGGTCACCATGAACGACCCCTCGACGCTCCCCGGGATCCTCGACGGCGCCGACGTGCTGCTCAACTCCGGGCCCGCCGGCGTGCTGATGGCGCCGCTCAAGGCGTGGACCGCAGTCAAGACCATCAAGGTCGTGGTGGACCTCAACGCCGTGCCCCCGCTGGGCATCGAAGGCGTCGAGGTGAACGACGCGGGCAAGGAGCGGCACGGGGTCACCGCCTACGGCGCGTTCGGGGTCGGGAACTTCAAGACCAAGCTGCACAAGGCCTGCGTCGCCCGGCTCTTCAGCCGGAACGACCTGGTGCTCGACGCCGAAGCGATCGCCGAGGTGGCGCGGGAGCTGAGCGCCAAGCGGGAGCTGGCCGCGAAGAAGAAGTAGCCGTGCCTCGCGTCATCGGGATCGACCCGGGCACCGTGAGCCTGGACGTGTGCGGGCTCTCGGGTGGCCGGGTCGATCTCGACCTCACCCTTCCCACCGAAGAAGCGCTGGCGGACCCCGAGGGCTTCGTCGCGACCCTCACCGCGGGCGGCCTTCCCGACCTGATCGCCGGACCCTCGGGCTACGGACTCCCGCTCACGCCCGCGGCGCATGTGAGCGAAGCGGATCTGCGCCTCGCCTTCCTCGCCGAACCGGGCGAGGCCGGCGGCATCGGCGGACTCCGCCGGTTCGCCCGCATGCTGGGGACGTCCGGGCTTCCGGTCGTCTTCACTCCGGGCGTGATCCACCTCGATACCGTGCCGGCGCATCGCAAGCTCAACCGGATCGACCTCGGCACGGCGGACAAGCTGGCAGTGGCCGCTCTGGCGATCGAGCAGCAGCACCAGCGCACCGGGCGGCCGCTGGAGGAGATCTCGCTCATCGTGCTCGAGCTGGGGGGGGCGTTCACCGCGGCCGTCGCCGTCCATCGTGGCCAGGTGGTGGACGGGCTGGGCGGCACCAGCGGGCCGATCGGCTGGAAGGCGGCGGGCGCGCTCGACGGCGAGGTGGTCTACCTGGCCGGCGGCGCGATCGACAAGGCCTTTCTCTTTCAGGGAGGGGTCGAGACCGTCGCGCAGAGCGGGCCCGGCGGCCGGCTCAATGCGATCGAGGCTTACCTGGAGGGCGCGGCCAAGGCGGTACATCTCCTCCGCTGCTCGGCACCGGCGGCGGATGAGGTGCTGGTGTCAGGCCGAGCGGCCGCCGACGCCGACCTGGTCGACCGGCTCGCGGGGATGCTGACCGGCGTCGCCACCGTGCGGCCGCTCGCGGGGTTCGCCGTGGCGGCCAAGCAGGGTGCGCAGGGC
>DATCWW010000370.1:0-2340 GCA_036566145.1 Gemmatimonadales bacterium | reverse complement strand
CCACCCGAGAACATCGTCTTCGCCCGGGTGGACTTCCCCGCGACCGCGTTCGCCGACAGCGGCCGGCCGGTGCGGGCGGAGCTCCGCCCCCGCCCTGGCGTGTACGGGCTGGACCTGTCCACCAGCCTGCCGCTCAAGAATGAGGCCTCGGTGTCGTTCAACTACGCCCGCTATTTCACCGCCCCCGCGCGCGCCCGCGAGCTGTTCGGCGCCGACGCGGTTTTCGAGCGCGCCCTCGCCGTGGGCCGGGTGCAGAACGACAGCCTGCTCGCGCTGCTTCCTTCGACCCGTCCGGCCAGTGACGTGCTGCGCGCCGGCTTCACCGCCCAGGGACGCTACCTGGTGGCCGCGGCGAAATGACCTCGGGCTACGGGGACTTCGCCGCCCGCGCGCGGCAGGGCGGCGGGATGGTGCCGGTCACCCGGCAGGTCGTGCTCGATGGCGACACTCCGGTGACCGCGTTCGCCAAGCTCCACCGCGGACCCTACGGCTTCCTGCTGGAATCGCTCGAGGGGGGCGAGCGGTGGGCGCGGTATACCTTCCTCGCCACCGAGCCGCGCGAGGTGTTCCGCTACCGGGGACGGGAGGTCGCGCGGTGGCGTCCGGGCGAGGCGTGGGCGGTGGTGGAGCGCGACGTCGCGCCGCTGGAGCACCTGGGCCGGACGATGCGTCGCTACCCGCCGGTCGAGGTGCCGGGCCTGCCCCGTTTCACCGGCGGCGCCGTCGGTTACCTCGGCTACGACGTGGTCCGCACCATCGAGCACCTGCCCGACGCGCCACCCGACGACCGCGAGCTGCCCGACGCCATCGTGATGGTGGCGGACACGCTGCTGGTCCTGGACAATCTGTTCAATCGGGCGACGGTCATTGCGACGGTGGAAGTGGGCGGAGAGGCGCGGGGGCGCAGAGGCGCAGAGGCGCAGGGCGGTGAGGAGGATGTAGGGTGGGAGGACGCGGAGCTGCGGCGGCTGTATGAGGAGGCCGAGGGGCGGATCGACCGGTGGCTCGAGCGGCTGGCGGCGCCGAGCACCATGGGCCCGCTGGAGATGGTGAGCGCGCCGGCGCTGCCGGCGCCGGCGACACCCTATTCCGACGCGCGGTTCAAGGCCGACGTGGCGCGGATCAAGGAGTATATCGCCGCGGGCGACACCTTCCAGACGGTGCTGAGCCGGCGGCTCGACCTCGAGGCGCCCGATCCGTTCCTGGCCTACCGTTATCTCCGTGCGCTCAATCCCGCGCCGTACCTCTATTTCCTCCATTGCGACGACATCCACGTGCTCGGCAGCTCTCCCGAGATCCTGGTGCGGGTGGAGGACGGCGAGGTGACGCTGCGGCCCATCGCGGGGACCCGCCCGCGCGGCGCGGACGCCGCGCAGGACGCGGCGCTCGCGACCGAGCTGGCCGCCGATCCCAAGGAGCGCGCCGAGCATCTCATGCTGGTGGACCTGGGCCGGAACGACGTCGGCCGCGTCGCCGAGTTCGGCTCGGTCCGGCTCACCGCCTTCATGGCCATCGAGCGCTACTCCCACGTGATGCACCTGGTGAGCGAGGTGCGCGGGCGTCTCCGCCCCGAGCTCGACGCACTGGCCGCGCTGGCCGCCAGCTTCCCCGCCGGCACCGTCTCCGGCGCGCCCAAGGTGCGCGCGATGCAGATCATCGATGAGCTGGAGCCCACCCGGCGAGGGCCGTACGCCGGCGCGGTGGGCTACGTCGGCTGGGGCGCCCGCACCCTCGACACCGCCATCGCCATCCGCACCTGCGTCATGCGCGGCGGCCGGGCCTGGGTCCAGGCCGGCGCCGGGATCGTGGCCGATTCGGATCCGGAATCGGAGTGGAGGGAGACGGAGGCGAAGGCGAGGGCGGTGGTGGTGGCGCTGGCGCTGGCGGCCGGGCGCAGAGGCGCAGAGACGCAGGGACGCAGGGACGCAGGGGGGTAATGAACTCCTCTGCGCCTTTGCGACTCTGCGCCCCTGCGCCCTTGCGTCCCTGCGCCTTCTCACCCTACCGTCCTTCCATGCCCGCCTTCCGGCTCGTCAGCGCGTCCGGCGACCAGAGCTTCGAGGTCCCTCCGGGCCGCACTCTGGTCGTCGGGCGCGGGGTCGCGAGCGACATCGCGATCTACGATCCCACCATCTCCCGACGCCACGCCGAGCTCGTCGTCAGCGACGACGTCGTAGCCGTCACCGATCTCGGCTCCTCCAACGGGACCTGCATCAACGGCGCCCGGGTGGAGAGCGGACACCTCAAGGCGAACGACACGGTGACCTTCGGCAAGGTCACCTACCGCCTTCGCACCGGGAAGCCGTCCGGCGATCACCCCGCGCCCCACCTGCCGGCTCC
>DATCWW010000369.1:0-3280 GCA_036566145.1 Gemmatimonadales bacterium | reverse complement strand
CGGTAGGCCGGGCGACGGGCTCGCCTAGAGCTCCTGGACGGCGTGTAGAGATCGGACGCAACGTAGATCAGCATGAAGGTGTAGCCCTGGCGGGCCAGCTCCACGTGCGCCGCCAGGGCTTCGTGTTCCCAGCCAGCAGGCACAGCAGCGGCCGAACCCTTCTAGCTTGACCCGCATGCAAACCGACCCGCTCATCACATGGTCCGAGCCCGCCACCGAGCTCATCGGGTTCGTCGCGCTGTTTCTCGTCAATGGAGCCATCGGCTTTCGCTACGCCGGGGTTGATGGGGGCACTGGTCCAAGCGGTCCTGCTGGTCACCCGGCTGCCACGCGGCCTCAGCTCGGGAGCGATGCGGCGGCTGGACGGATCCTCCGTTCGTCACTGGTGGAGCTGGGCGCGGCGCTGCTCGTGCTGACGGTGACGGCGGTGCTGGTGAGCCTGCCCAGCCCCAAGGGATAGGTCCTTGACGGGGTCCGCACGCTACGATATCACTGGCTACGGTCCCCCTGATCACCCGGATGCCGTCCTCCTCACGGAGACGCCGTATGCCATCCGAACTCGCCCCGGCCGCGCGAGCGCGAGTGCCGTGGCTCGCCGTTCCAATGCTGCTCCTCGCCGCCTCATCACTCCTCGCCCAGGAGGCCGCCGCTCCGCCGCTCTATTCCGATCTCGGCACGTACCACAAGGCCGTGGGAACCCAGGTCGCCGCCGCGCAGCAGTACTTCGACCAGGGCCTCCGCCTGGTTTATGGATTCAACCACGCCGAGGCGATCCGATCCTTCAACCGGGCCGCCCAGCTGGACACGTCCTGCGCGATGTGCTGGTGGGGCATCGCGTACGCCTACGGTCCCCACGTCAACGCGCCGATGGACTCGGCCAGCGGGGTCGCGGCCTATGATGCCGCGCAACACGCGCTCCGGCTGAGCGGCGGCGCCGTTCCGTGGGAGAAGGCGTACATCAAGGCCGTGGCTGCGCGCTACGCCCAGGTGCCGCCGACCCAGCGCGGCGCGCTCGATTCCGCCTACGCCTATGGCATGGCCAGTGTCTCGCGCGAGTACCCGAGAGACCTCGACGCGGCCGCGTTGTACGCCGAATCCCTGATGGACCTCCGGCCGTGGAACTACTGGGCGCCGGACGGGAAGCCGTATCCGGGCACCGACGAGATCGTCCGCCAGCTGCAGAGCGTCCTGCAGCGCGACCCGGAACATCCGGGCGCCTGCCACTATTACATCCACGCCGTCGAGGCGGTGAATCCCCAGCTCGCCGTCCCCTGCGCCGAGCGGCTGGCGCGCCTGATGCCGGGCGCCGGACACATGGTGCACATGCCGGCGCATATCTACATCCGGGTGGGGCGGTACGCCGATGCCGCCGAGAGCAACGTGCACGCGATTCACGACGACGAGACCTTCATCGAGGGGCAGCACCCCACCTCGGTCTACTCGCTCGCCTACTATCCGCACAACATCCACTTCCTCGCGTTCGCCTCGACCATGGCCGGGCGGAGCAAGCAGGCGCTGGACGCCGCGCGCGAGCTCAGGTCGAAGGTGAACCTGGACGTGGCCCGTCAGGTGCCGATGCTGCAGGAGATGATCCCCTACTACGCGCTCACGCTCGTCACCTTCGGCCGCTGGGACGAGGTGATCGCCGAGCCGCTGCCGCCCTCCGACATCCGGATGTCGTACGCGATGGCGTACTACGCGCGGGGAGTGGCCTATGCGGCGAAGCACCAGCGGGGGGACGCCCGGATGGCGCTCGACACCGTCGCGGCGATCGATGCCGCCACGCCGGACGACGCCCCCGGCAAGACGGCGGTGTCGATCGCGGTGCACGCGCTGGCGGGCGAGATCCTGACCCGGGGCGGGAAGCCGGAGCAGGGAGTCCAGGAGTTCCGGAAGGCGCTCGCCATCGAGGATGCCGGCCTCTACTTCGAGCCGCCCAAGTGGTACTACCCGATCCGGCACTCCCTCGGGGCGGCTCTGCTCAAGGCCGGGCAGGGCGCCGAGGCTGAACAGGTGTACCGGGAGGACCTGAAGCGCTTCCCGGAGAACGGCTGGTCGCTGTTCGGTCTGGGGATGGCGCTCCGGTCGCAGCAGCGATCGACCGAGGCGGAGGATGTCGAGCGGCGCTTCAAGCAGGCCTGGGCGGGCGCCGACGTGACGCTCAGGGCGTCACGCTTCTAGCTCGGGGAAGCGCTCGAAGCGGTAGGCCAGCGCGGGGCCGCCGTCTCCCTCATAGGCCAGCCGGGCCACCAGCAGGGTGAACGGCTCGCTGCACCGCGCGATCCGGAGCGGGCCGGCGTCCATCGGCTCGAAGCCGGCGTCACGGATCAGCTCGGCGGCCACGCCGTTGGCGTCGGGATCGTCGCCGCAGTAGATGAGGGTGGGCCGGGTCTTCCGCCTCCGGGCGGCGAAGACGCCGAACAGGACCTCGCTGGGCACTGTGCCGAAGGCGCTCACCACCCGCGCGCGCGGCGCCTTCCGGGCCAGCGCCTCGGCGCCCGAAGAGGTGTGGGCCACCACCAGCTCGGTGTCCTCGGCGTTCATCGGCAGCGAGCAGGTGATGAGCACCTTCCCCGCCAGATCTCCCGCCTGCCCCAGCACGTCGTCCACCCGCGACCAGTGCACCGCCAGCAGCAGGGCGTCCGCGTCACGGGCGGCCTCGGCGGGCGTTCCCGCGCTCGCGCCGTGGCCGGCGGCGGCGGCCAGGGTCTCGAGCTTGTCCCCGCTCCGGGCGTAGCTGAAGACCACCTCGTGTCCGGCCCGGGCGAAGATCGTCCCGAGCTTCCCACCCATCAGACCGGATCCGAGTATGCCGATGCGCATGTGGTCTATACTAGGCGGGAGGCCTGGCGAACGCGATTCCTAGTGCTTGGGCTCCGCGTCTTCGTTCCAGATGTCGTAGATCAGCTTCCACGACCCGTCCGGCTGCTTCTTCATGACGCCGAGATACTTCCCCCGCTCGTTGCGCTTGGCGCCGCCCTTCTTGGGCGTGAGCGCCGCGGTCCACTCTCCGGTGGAGAACGCCAGGTCGCCCCGACCCTCGACCGCCAACGTCTTGAGCTCGAACGGGCCGCTCAAGGCTCCCGTCATGCCGCTGAAGAACTTGCCGATCTCCTCCGATCCCTTGAGCACGGGCGAGTCCGGCGGCAGCAGCACGGCGTCGCTGGTGTAGAACGCGGTGATCGCCGCGGCGTCGCCCGCGCTGGCGGCCTTGGCCCAGTCCGCGTCGGCCTCGCGGACGGCCGTTTCGTCCTCGGCGGACAGGCCGGCGGGAGCGGCG
>DATCWW010000361.1:0-6049 GCA_036566145.1 Gemmatimonadales bacterium | reverse complement strand
CACGCCGCCAGCCGGCTCCCCGACCGCCGCCACGCCCGCCGGCTCCCCGACCGCCGCGGCGCCCACATCGCTCGAGGCCACGGTGCAGGCGCGACTCGACTCGCTCCCGGCGCAGAGCTCCTTCTATGCCCGGGACATCCGCACCGGACGCGAGGTCGCGGTGCGGGCCGACCAGCCCATGAACACCGTGAGCGTCATCAAGCTCGCGGTCATGGTCCTGGCCTACCGCGACGCCGACGCCGGCCGGCTCCGCCTGAGCGAGCGGCACCGGATCCGGCCCGAGGAGATGCGGCAGGGGAGCGGCGTGCTCCGGATGTTCACGCCGGGGCTCGAGCCGACCTATCGCGACCTGATCACCCAGATGATCGCGACCAGCGACAACACCGCCACCGACATCCTCATCGCCCGCCTGGGGCTTCCCCGGGTCAACCGGTTGCTCGACTCGCTGGACTTTCGGGAAACGCGGCTCAGGATGACGATCGGCGACCTCTTCCGAGGTGTCTGGGTGCGGGTCGACTCGGCCAACGCGCGCCTCACCGACCGCCAGGTCTACGACCGAGGCTTCCCCGACGACTCCACCGGCACCGGGTTATACCTCCGCTACGTCACCGACTCCACCAGGTGGTTCGGCCGGAGCACCGCCCGCGAGATCGGCCTGTTCCTGGAGCAGCTCGAGCTGGGCCGGCTGGCGTCGGAGGCCTCGACCGAAGAGATGCGCCGCGCCCTGCTCAACCAGGTCTGGGACACCCGCCTGCCCCAGCGCATCGGCGAGCGGGTGTCGGTGGGCCACAAGACCGGCGACTGGGAGCCGCAGATCGGGAACGACGTGGGGATCGTGTTCGCGCCGGGCGGGCCGATCGTGATGGCCGCGTTCACCAACGCGAACACGGGGCCGATGTGGAAGCTGAACGCGGCGCTGGGGAAGGTGGCGGAGGATGTGCTGAACGCCTGGACCACGGCGCCGTCAACGACGAGGTAGGATATGCGAGCCACTGTCATGTACGGAGCCGGCGACGTCCGGGTCGAGAACGTCCCCGATGCCCGGCTGGTCGAGCCGACCGACGCGCTGCTCATGGTGACCAGCGCCTGCATCTGCGGCAGCGACCTCTGGCCGTACAAGTCGTTGCCGCCGAGCGCCAAGGGCCGGCGCATGGGCCACGAGTTCATCGGCGTCATCGAGGCGGTGGGCCGAGACGTCCGCACCGTGAAGCGTGGCGACCTCGTCGTCGCCCCATTCGCCTGGTCGGACGGGACCTGCGAGTTCTGCCGCCAGGGACTTCAGACCTCCTGCCTGCACGGAGGCTGGTGGGGCGGCGACCTCGACGGCGGGCAGGGGGAGGCGGTCCGCGTCCCCCAGGCGGACGGGACGCTGGTCAAGCTCCCGGTGGGTCGCGACGACGCTCTGATGCCGTCCCTGCTCAGCCTCTCCGACGTGATGGGGACCGGTCACCACGCCGCGGTGGCCGCCAGGGTCGGGCCGGGCAAGATCGTCGCGGTCGTGGGTGACGGCGCCGTCGGCCTCTGCGGCGTCATCGCCGCCCGGCGCCTCGGAGCCGAGCAGGTGATCCTGCTGGGCCGGCATCCCGACCGGATCAGGCTGGCGAAGGACTTCGGGGCGACCGACATCGTGAGCGAGCGAGGCGAGGAGGCGATCCAGCGGGTGCGCGACCTCACCGGCGGTCTCGGCGCCCATGCGGTCCTGGAGTGCGTCGGCCTGGAAGAGTCCACGCGAACGGCGCTCGGCATCGCCCGCCCGGGTGGGGCAGTCGGCCGGGTCGGGGTGCCCCAGGACGAGATGATCCCGGCGTCCTCCGCGACTTTTTTCGGCAACATCACCATCGCCGGCGGTCCGGCCCCCGCGCGCGCCTACATCGAGGAATTGCTGCCGGAGGTGCTGGACGGTCGCATCGAGCCGGGCCGGGTGTTCGACCGGGTCACCGACCTCGACGGGGTGCCCGATGGTTACCGGGCCATGGACCGGCGCGAGGCGATCAAGGTGAGGATTGCCTTCTGACCCATGTGCCTCATTCTCGCCGCCCTCGGCGCGCACCCCGACTACGCCCTGGTGGTGGCCGCCAACCGCGACGAGTTCTACGACCGTCCGACCGCCCGGGCCGATTTCTGGGCCGACCACCCTCGGATCCTGGGGGGACGTGATCTCCGGGCCGGCGGTACTTGGCTCGCCATCGACCGGGGCGGCCGGATCGCTGCCGTCACCAACTACCGCCAGGGCGAGCGCGAGCCCGCCGGCCCCAGGTCCCGCGGGTTCCTGGTCCGCGACTATCTCGCAGCGGACGTCGACGCGGGCACGCACATCGCCCGCGTCGAGCGCGAGGCGGACCGGTACAACGGCTTCAATCTGCTCGCCGGGGACGCCCGCGAGCTACGCTGGTTCTCCAACCGCGAGGGCCACGCCCGCCGGCTCGGCCCCGGCATCTACGGCCTCAGCAACCACCTGCTCGACACCCCCTGGCCCAAGGTGACCGCGAGCAAGAGCGCCCTCGAGACGCTCCTGACCGGCGATTCGACCGATCTCGTCGCCGGACTCTTCGCCCTGCTCTCGGATCGCACGCCGGCCATGGACCACGCGCTGCCGCGCACCGGGATCGGACTCGCCTGGGAGCGTCTCCTCTCCTCGGCCTTCATCGTCTCGGGTGAGTACGGCACCCGCTCGTCCACCGTCGTCCTCATGACCCGGGATGGCGCGGTGACGTTCGTCGAGCGCAGCTTCGGGCCCAACGGCGTGTCGACCGGGGAGGTTCGGCACGCCTTCCGGGTCGCGGCCCGCACCTAGGCTCGCACCCCAAGCGACGGACTCCGGCCTCAGTGCCGGTCCATCCACCCCAGCACCACCCGCGTGAGCGCCTGGACCTTCGGATTCGCCGGCGCCCGGTTCCCATCGAGATACGCCGCCCACCGGTTCGTCCCCGTCGCCCACACCCCCGCGCCGCTCGGCGCGACGTAGAAGGTGCTGTTGTAATACCTCGGACTCGACCCGGGGACCGGATACACCGCGCGGAGCAGCATCTCGGTGCCCGCCGGCGTATAACGGTCATCCGGGTACAGCTGGTCGCCTTCCGTTCCCGAAGCAATGACGATCGTGTCTCCCGGCATCAGTCCCGCCGCGGCGGCGAAGACTCGGGTGTGCGGCCCCAGCAGGCTGTCGGGCGGAACTTCCATCGGTGGGCTGGCGCCCCTCGGCAACAAATCCTCGTAGATCTCGCCCACCAGCTCGGACTCCGGCCGGTCGAGCGGCGGGTCGCGGAACTTCGTCGTGGTCTCGTCCGGCACCGGCGCGGCAGGGTCAGGCTGGTACTTGTAGCACGTGAGCGTTTCCCCTCGGCGGCCCGTCGCCGTTCCCGGCGTCAACCGGATGTTCCAGTTGGCGTTGTCGCCCGACAGGAAGGCGAGGTGGGTGCCGGCGTCTCGCAGCGCCTGCACCCGATTGAACTCGTTCCACGTCCAGTACTCGTCGTGGCCGACGAACAGCAGGGCATGCGGGCGCGGCATGTCGGCGGCGCTGTCCGCCAGGTCCACGTCCGACACGTAGCCGACGTCGTAGCCCTTCGCCTCCAGCCAGCGCACGGCCGGCAAATCGTTGCTGCCCCCGGCTTCTTCGGGACCGCCGGTCGCGGTCATCCCGCCGCGATCGAGATAGGGACGATCGAATGAGATCCTGGGGTAGGTGTACTTCGTGCTGCCGGGAAGGGGGGAGTAGAAGCTGACGCCGCCCCACTTGTTGTAGGCCTGCCAGGTGAATTGGTTGATCACGGCGGTGAAGCGGTGCGCTTCCCGGGAGCGCACGACGAAGGGATAGGACCAGATGTCGCCCTGCCCGTCACGGACCTTGAGCAGGTAGACGCCGCCCACCCAGTCCGCGGGGACCAGCAACCGGGTGGAAACACGCCACGGACAGGCCAGGACCGCAGATGCCCGGTCGGTGCACCCCGGCTGCATGCCGCCGCGGATCGCCGGTTGCGAATCCACCAGCCGCCCGCCGATGCCACCGTACCAGCCCAGGCGGTACACCTGCAACAACACCGTGGCCGCCACCGAGTGCACGTACAGGTCGAGCGTGTCCCCCGGGCTCACGGCGTACGGGCTGGCCCACAGCGCGAGAAGCGAGGGAATGGCCTTCCCGGTGTCCTTCCATCCGGCGTCGCCGCTATGCCGGTTTTCGTCGAGGACCGACGCCTGGCTGGTGTCGGCGTCTGGGGGTTTGACCACCACCGGCGGCCCGTCGTCATTAGCTGGCGCGAGTGGATCGCTGCAGGCGGCTGCGGCGGCCAGCGCGAGAGCCGCGGCGGCTCGCCAGCAAGCGCACCACCGCGGCTCCCTCACTGCTGAGTCTCACCCCACCGACGCGTAGGAATCCACGCGGTCGGCGCCGATGGTCCAGTACACCTTCTCCCCAGGCGCGACCAGCAGCTGCGGCGTACGGATCGGCGTGACCGCTCCGATCGGATCCGCCTGCAGCTGCACTCGCCCGTCGGTGCCGGTCGACCCCGCCGGGAGCAGCAGCGTGGCCTGAGTCAGCCCGTTCACCGAGCCGAGCAGGACGCGGCTGCCACGGTCCAGCAGGTAGACGTCCATGTCGCTGTAGTTCTCGTTGTCTATCTGAACCGGAATTCTGATCTTGGAGCTCGCCGCCGCCGTGTTCGGTACCGGCGACGGCGACGTTGTGGGGTGTGAGGCCGCGCACGCCAGCGACAGCCCCGCCACACCTGACAGCCACAGTTTCCACGCCCTCATGGCGACATCCTCGACTGACGAGTCCACCTATACAATGCGGGCCGGGAGGTCGCCGTCGCGGGTCGGGCAAGGCCTAGTCGATATCCCCGCCCGCATGCCGCGGCCCGGGCCCTCCGAGCGTGGTCTGCACCACCAGGCGGAACGCTCTCCGGGCGTTCGGCGTCAGGAACCGCTCGACCGTGAGGCCGTTCGGATTGCCCTGGTTGATGTTGAAGGTCCCGAAGATCGCGTGGTCGTTCTGGAAGACGTTGGTGACGATGCCGTTGATCTCCCACCGACCGATCTCGACGCCCACGCGCGTGTCGGCGACGAAGTAGCCGTCGAGCTGGTCGGTGACGTTGGCCTCGTCGCCGCGGAGCCACTGCTTGCCGGTGTAGCGGCCGTCGGCGCCGACCGAGACGTAGCGCCCGAGCCGGGCCAATCCGCCGAGCTTGATCTGGTGGTCCGGGACCAGCGGGAACCGGTCCCCCGGCGTGACCTGATTGCCCGTCGGGAACGGATTGATGACCGGCTCGCCGTCCGATTCTTCCGCCGAGCGGATCGAGAACACCTCGGCGGGGCTCTGGAAGGTGGCCTGGGTGTAGGAGTAGTTGAGGTAGATCGAGTGACCCTTGGGGAAGGTGTACGCCGAGGAGGCCTCGAGGCCGAGCCGCCGGGTCTTGGCCAGGTTCACGAAGAAGCCGTCGATCGTGCTTCCCTCGGGCTCGCCCTCCTCGCCGAAGGGCGTGAGGAAGATGTCGTCCTTCACGTCGGTGTAGTACGCCGAGCCGGAGAACGACCAGTGCGGGTCGGAGTAGCGGAAGCCGCCCTCGATCGTGCTGGCCTTGACCGGCTCGAGCGGCGGGTCGTCGCCCAGCGCGAACGGCAGCGGGCACGGCGCCTCCGGGTCGGCGCAGGCGTTCTCGATGACCGCGGGCGCCCGGAACGCCTGGCCCCACGAGGCGAAGAGCGACCCGCCCGGGGTGACCTCCACGCTGGCGCCGACCCGCGGGTTGAACCGGGTGTACGTCGCGGTCGTGTCGGCCGTCGGGTCGAGCTGGTTTTCGAACGGCATCTTCACGTAGTCGTACCGCCCGCCCGCCGAGAGCGTCACCTTGCCCCGGGTGAGGTCGGCGGCGAGGAACGGCGCCACGTCCCAGAGCGGGCTCCGCACCTGGGTGGTCTGGATCCGGCCGGTGCCGAACTTGGTGGAGTCGGCGAAGATGTTGATCTCGACCCGGGTCACCTCGCCGTCCACCCCGCCGCGGAGGCTCAGCGACGTCTGCTCGTCGAGCAGCGTGGTCCAGCGGTAGTCCGC
>DATCWW010000359.1:0-10701 GCA_036566145.1 Gemmatimonadales bacterium | reverse complement strand
ATCGCCGCGCGGGCGAGCGCCTCGGCGACCCGCTCCGGCGTCGAGCCGGTGAGCTCGCGGAGCCCGCGGCCGAGCTGCTTCCGGCGGAACCCGAAAAGCCCGACCGTCATCCGCCGAAACGTCGGCAGCTCGGCGTCGGTGACGAGTGGGGGATGGAACGGGGTCAGCCGGAGGACCGCCGAATCCACCTTGGGCCGGGGATGGAACGCGCCGGCGGGAACCACGAAGAGCCGCTCGGCCCGGGCCACCGCCTGCACCCCGACGCTGAGCGCTCCATAGGCCGGCTCGCCTGCCTCGGCGCTCACCCGGTCCGCTACCTCCTTCTGCACCAGGAACACGATGCGCGGCGGGCGCGGCGGCGCGAGCGCCTTGTCGATGAGCGGCGAGGTGATGTTGTAGGGAATGTTGCCGATGACCAACGCACAGGGGCCGCCGAGGGCGTGCCAGTCGAGCTCGAGCGCATCACCCTCCACTACGGTGACCTCGGGGAATCGCGCCCGGAGCCCGGGTACCAGGTCGGCGTCCTTCTCGATGGCCACCACCCGTCCCGCTCGAGCTGCGAGTGCCGCGGTCAGTCCGCCCGGTCCGGGGCCGATCTCCAGCACCGTGTCTGCCGCCGTCGGCTCGAGCCCGTCGGCAATCCGCTGCAGGATCCGGGGATCGGAGAGGAAATGCTGGCCCAGCCGGCGCTTCGCGCGCGGCACGTCAGATCCGGAGAATCAGGAGCGTGCGGTCGTCCGCAGGGTGCGCGCCGAACGTCTCGAACTCGTCCAGCACCGCCTGAACGATGATCTCCACCGGCTCGTTGCGATGCCGGCAGACGATGCCCAGCAGCCGCGCTTCGCCGAACGGCTCGTCCGCGTCGTTGCGGGCGTCGACCAGCCCGTCGGTCCAGAGCGCCAGGAGATCGTGGCCCACGCTCCAGGGCACCTGCCTCCGCTGGATGCTTCCCGCGGTGGCGAGCCCCAGTGGCGGCGCGGTGGACTCGAGCCGCTCCGGCTCCCCGAACCGGGGCACCCGGAAGGCGTACGGATGGCCGGCGTTGGCGTAGGCCAGCCGTCCCGCGAGGGGGTCGAGCACCCCGTAGAACACGCTGAAGTACATCTCGGTCTCGGCCAGCTCGGTCTCCAGGCTGTCGAGCAGCGCGCTCAGGGTCTCGTCCGGCGTGACCGACGCGGCGGCGTGGATGCCGGCGGCCGACATCACCAGCGCCATGACCAGCGCGGCGGAAAAGCCATGCGAGGCCACGTCGCCCAGCATCACGCCCACCCGCCCACGCCCCAGCCGGCTGAAGGTGTAGAAGTCGCCCCCCACCGAGTCCGCCGGATAGCAGCGCGCGGCCACCTCCGCGTCGCCCTGGAGCACCGATGGACGCGGGAGGAGCTTGAGCTGGAGATCGTGGGCCAGCTCCAGCTCCCGCCGGAGGCGCTGCTGGCGCGCGTCGCGCTCCACCAGCCTGGCGTTCTCCACCGCGGCGCCGATCTGATTGGCGACCGCGGCGACCAGCTTCCGGTCGCCCAGGGTGAAGCGGTCGCCACCGATCCGATCGGTGAGGTTGATGACGCCGACGCAGCGGAGCGGCGCGGTCGCCGCGCCGTAGCAGATCGGCACGCTCAGGAAGGCGTGGCCCTTGTAGCCGCGGTCGTCGCCGCACTCGGCGCCGTCGCCCTCCGGGTGGGCGGGGTCGTGGGCGATGATCCGCCGCTCCCGATACACCCGGGCCGCGATGGAGCAATCGTCCTCCACGCTCACCGGCTGGAGCCCCTCGGTGCCGAACCCGCGCGCCGCCACCGTGCGGAGCACGCCGCCGGCCTCGTCGAACACCATGATCGACGCCCGGCGGGCGCCCACCACCGCGGCGACCTCGCGCACGATGGTCTGGGTCGCCTCCTCCAGGCGGACGGTCTGCCCCAGGATCTCGCTGATGGCGTAGAGGAGATCGATCTCCTCGTAGCGGCTGGTCAGCTCCTCGGCGATGTAGGCGCGCTGCCGCTCGGCGTCGAGCAGGGCCTCGACCACGGGCAGCACCAGGTCGGCGCCGGCGCGCATGGCCTCCTGGGTTTCGCACTGGACACTGAGCCAGAACCCCTCGACCTCCTCGACCGGCGTGAGCCAGGCCGAGCCGCCCGTAGTGGGGACGAGCCCGGGGCTCCGCGGAATCGGCGGCGACCACCCCGGGTCGCCCCCGCCCGCGATGCGCAGTCCCCGCCCGTCGAAGCGCCAGAGACGCACCGATCCCCCGATCAGCGCCCCGAGTCGGTCGAGCACCAGATCGAGCCGTCCTAGGGACGGCGGAGCATCATGCAGATGGAGTTCCCTTGCGAATTGAAGTGGACCGCGTCCACCAGCTTGCGAATAAGGAAGAGGCCGCGGCCGCCCAGCTCGTCGAGTTGTTCCGGGCGGATCGGCTCCGGCACGCTGGCGGGATCGAAGCCGGTGCCCTCGTCGGTGACGTAGACCCGGATCACGTCGGTGAAGAGCTCGGCCCGGACGTCCACCCACTTGTCCTGCTCCTCGCGGTTGCCGCGCAGGATCGCGTTGCTGAGCGCCTCGCTGAGGCAGACCTGGAGCCTGAAGCGGGTCTTGCGGGTGGTCTCGTGGCCGGCGAGGCAATGCCGCACGACCAGCTCGACCGCCTCCTCCACGCAAGCGATGTCGCTGGGCAGCCGCAGGGTGACGAGCGTCGCGGCGCCTTCCGCGTCCGGAGCCGGGGAGCGGCGGACGCAGAGACGAAGGGGCGACGTCATGACGGTCGGTGCTAGAAGCTGGACAGGGCCTGCTGGGGAGTCTCCGCGATGGCGAAGAGCGTGTCGAGCTTGGTGAGCTCGAACAGACTGCGGAGATCCTCGTTGAGACCCGAGAGCCGGAGCTCGCCGCCGGCCTCGCGGACCCGCTTGGAGATGGACACCAGAGCGCCGAGGCCGGACGAGTCGATGTATCCGGTCTGGGAAAAGTCGATCAGGATCCGGCGCTCACCCTTGTCCAGCGCGGCGAAGACCAGATCCTTGAGCTCCTGCCGGTTGCCGACGATCAGCTGGCCGTCGACCTTGACCACCGTCACCCCGCTGGCGTCGCGGGCCTGGCTGAACCCCATGCGAGTCTCCTCAGCTCGTGTGACTGCCCTGCAGGGCCACCATCGCGGCCACCTCGACAATATCATCGACCGTGGCGCCGCGCGACAGGTCGGCCATCGGCCGCGCGAGTCCCTGAAGGATGGGACCGATCGCGGTCGCGCCGGCCAGCCGCTGGGTCAGCTTGTAGGCGATGTTGCCCGCATTCAGGTCGGGGAAGACCAGCACGTTGGCCTTGCCGCCGAGCGCCGACCCCGGGGCTTTCCGCTCGCTGACCTCGGGCACGAGGGCGGCGTCCGCCTGTATCTCGCCCTCGGAGGGGATCTGCGGCGCGATCTCGCGGAACCGGGCGGCGGCCTCCCGGACCCGCTCCACCAACGGCCCTTCGGCGCTGCCCCGGGTACTGTAGGAAAGGAAGGCGACCCGGGGCTGATCGCCCACCAGGCGGGAGCGGTCGCGCGCCGCCGCCAGGGCGATGCTCGCCAGCTCCTCGGCGGAGGGGTCGGGAATGACCGCGCAGTCGGTGTACGTCAGCACCTGGTCCTCGGGGAGCACCATGTAGAACGCCGAGCTCACCCGGCGCACCCCGGGCGCGGTGCCGATGGCCCAGAGAGCGGACCGGATCACCTCGCGTGTGGGCGCGACCGCGCCGGAGACGGCGCCCTCGGCCTCGCCCAGGGCCACCAACGCCGCGCCGAAATTGGTCGGCATCGCCCCGACGTCGAGCGCGTGGACCCCGTCGAGGATGCGGTCGGGGCGCCGGTCTCTGAGATACTGGGCCACCCGGCCGAGGCGCGGGTCCTTGGAGGGGTCGATGGCGCCGTCGCCCAGCACGATCGGCTGGGCGATTCCTTCCTTCCCGAGGCGCTCGGCCGCGGCCCGCACCCGGGCGTCGTTCCCCTCGCAGAGCACGATGCGCGCCTTGCGTCCGGCGGCCCGGCGCAGGAGCTCGGCCCGGAAGCTCATCGCTGGAACCGCCGGGCCAGCGCCTTGGCCACCACGGGGTGCACCAGCGCGCTCACGTCGCCGCCGTAGCGGGCCACCTCCCGCACCAGGCTCGAGCTCAGGTAGGTGAGATCCACCGCGGGCACGAGGAAGACGGTCTCCAGCGAGGGGTGGAGCTGCCGGTTCATGAGCGCCATCTGGAACTCGTACTCGAAGTCGCTGACGGCCCGAAGGCCGCGCACCACCACCGAGGCGCCCGCCTGCTTGGCGAAATCGGCCAACAGCCCTTCGAAAGTCTCGACCGAGATCCGAGGCTCGGCCCCGACGGCGGCGCGAAGCATTTCCCGCCGCTCCTCCACCGAGAAGAGGGGCTGCTTGGCGGAATTGGCCGCCACGGCGACGATTACCCGGTCGGCCAGCGCGAGGCTCCGCCGGATCAGATCCTCGTGGCCCCGCGTGGGCGGGTCGAACGAGCCGGGATACAGCGCGATCCGGGTCATGAAGCGGGGGCGCGGCAGAAGGTGAGGGCGGTGTCGCCGTACCGGCGGGTCTCGTCGCCCGCGACCGAGCGATCGGCCGGGTGCTCGACCGATAGAATGGAGGCGAACGGGTGCCGGCGGAAGAGCGCCACCAGCCGTTCGGCCGCGTCGATGGTGTACGGGGGGTCGGCGACCGCGATGTCGAAGGCGCCCGGCGGAACCCGCTCGGCGAAGCGGATGGCATCCCCCCGGTGGACGGTACTTTCGGCACCTGCTCCCAGCGCCTCGATGTTCTCCCGCAGGGCCGCCAGCGAGGCGGGGCTCAGCTCGACGAAATCGGCGTGCACGGCGCCGCGGGAAAGCATCTCCAGGCCGAGCGCCCCGCTCCCGGCGAAGAGATCGAGCACTCGGGCGCCCTCGAGCTCGCCGCCCAGAATGCTCATCCAGGCCTCCCGTACCCGGTCGCCGGTTGGCCGGACCCGGGCATCACGGGGGAGCACGAGATGACGGCCGCCGTAGATGCCGGAGACGATGCGCATGAGAGGCGGGTCAGGCGCACGGGCGGACGGGCGGACAGGCGCACAGGCGCACGGGGGCAGAGACGCAGAGACGCAGGGGCGCACGGGTGCAGGGACATGGCGTGAGCTTGTCGTGCGCCCTCGCGCCCTCGCGCCTGTGCGCCTGTCCGCCCCTCACGCGGCGCCAGCCGCGGGAGAAATCGCGCACAGCCTCGCCTGCAGCGTGACCTGCCCGTTCCACTCATTGCATTCCAGCCGGAAGGCCGCGTCCACCGGGGCCTCCCCCAGCCAGGGAACCCGGTCGGCCCACTGGAAGCCGATAGCGGGAAGCCGCGAGCGGCCGTCGTCGAGCACCCCCTTGAGGTGGCCGGCGCCGACGCTCTTCCGGCCCGCCAGGCGCACGCCCCGCACCCCGAACACCGGGCTCGCGTTTCCGGTCCCGCATGGCTCCAGGTAGCGGCAGAGGCGCTCCAGCTCGTGGGTCATGTCCGCCAGGCTGACCTCGAGATCCACCCGCTGCTCCGGGCCGAGATCGTCCGGCGTGAGTCGCTCGCGGGTGAGCCCGGCGAACCGCTCGCGGAAGGCGTCGAGGTTGCCCCGCCGGATGGTGAGACCGGCCGCCATGTGGTGGCCGCCGAAGCGCTCCAGCAGGTCGCCGCAGGCGAGGAGCGCCGAATGGAGGTCGAATCGCGAGATGCTGCGGCCGCTACCCTTCCCGATCTCGCCGTCGAACGCGATCAGGAACGCCGGCCTGCCGTAGCGCTCGACCACGCGGGACGCGACGATCCCCACCACCCCGGGATGCCAGCCGTCGCCCGCGAGCACGAATCCGGCGTCCCGCTCGAGGTCGGCCGAGCGCTCGACCTGCTCCAGGGCCTCATCCAGAATCCGCTGGTCCAGTGCCTGCCGCTCGGTGTTGAGTCCGTCCAGCCGGGACGCCAGCGTGGAGGCCTCGGCCGGATCGTCCGAGAGCAGGAGACGGAGGCCGTCCATCGCGTCGCCGATCCGCCCCGCCGCGTTGAGCCGCGGGCCCAGGATGAACCCGCAGTGGCCCGCACGCACTTCCTTCCCGCCGAGGCCGCTGGCCTGCACCAGACCGCGAAGCCCCGGCCAGGCGCTGTCGGCCATGAGGCGGAGACCGTGCTTCACCAGGATGCGATTCTCGCCCTGCAGCGGCACCACGTCCGCGACCGTGGCGAGCGCCACCAGGTCGAGCAGGTAATACGGCAGGTTGGCCGGCAGGCCGAGCGCGGGCACCAGCGCCTGAACCAGCTTGAACGCGATCCCGGTACCGCAGAGCGACGTGAGGCCGGAGGTATCGTCGGGGCGCTGGGGATCGATGACGGCGACGGCCGGCGGCAGCACGTCGCCGGGAAGGTGGTGGTCGGTGACGACGACCCCGATGCCCGCCGCCCGGGCGAGGTGGACGGTGTCCACGGCGGTGATGCCGCAGTCGCAGGTAATGACCAGCGAGGCCCCCGTGGCCTGTGCGGCGGCGAGCCCGGCGGGGCCGAAGTCGTAGCCATCGCGCAGCCGGTGGGGCACGAAAGGGACCACATCGGCGCCGGCGGCCCGAAGGGCACGGGTGAGGAGCGCCGTGGCGCACTGGCCATCCACGTCGTAGTCGCCGTGCACCATGATGGTGCCGCCGGCGCGCACCGTAGTGACGATGGCGTCGACCGCCTCGGCCATGCCGGCCAGAGCCGCCGGATCGGTGAGCGCGCCGAGGGCCGGACGGAGGTAGTGCCGCGCCGCCTCGGCCTCGTGGTGACCCCGCTGGACCAGCAGCGCCGCCAAGGCCTCCGGCAGCGACAGCCGGTCGGCGAGGCCCAGCACCAGGGCATGATCCGGCCGAGGGGCCACGATCCACCGCAGGACCGGCGTCTGAGTGGCGCTCACCATGGCAACCTGCCGATGAATCTGTTCATCCCGCGGACCGCGCCTCTTCCGGCGGGTACAGGATGGCGCCGCAGGCCTCGCACCCTTCGATCACGGCCCCGCTGCGGATCTGGCTCCGCCGGTTGAGTGGCACGGCCGTGTGACACGCCCCGCACCCGTTCGAGATGAGCGGCACCACGACCGCGGTCAGCCGAGACTTCCTGAGCCGCTCGTAACGGGTGCGGAGCTGGCGGTCGAGCCGCCCCGCCGTCTGCTCCCGGTCGGCGTTGGCGGCGGCCAGCTCGGCCTCCAACTCCGCCACCCGGCCCCGCAGCTGCTCCCGCTCCGGGGCCTGGCCTTCCTCGACCAGAGCCACGTTCCGCTCTTCCTCGCTCGCCTTGCGCTCGAGCTGGGTGACGGTCTCCGCGCTCCGGATCCAGTCGTTTTCTTCCTTGGCGACGACGGAGCGGGCCAGGTCCAGCTCCGCCATCAGGGTGGAGGCCTCTTTGGGATTGCGCACATGCTCGAGCCGGAGCCGGCGCCGGTCCTGCAGCAGCCGATAGCTCTCGATCTTGGCCTCCAGCTCATCCCGGCGGCGGCCGGCGTCGGCGGCTGTGCGCCGGGCGGTCTCCAGACCGGCCCGCGCCTTGTCGAGTGCCTGGTCCAACGTGGTGAATTCTCCTTGGAGCGCATCCAGCCGCCGTTCGACATCCGCTACCACCGCATCCTTCGCCTGCAGGTCGAGCAGCTTGACCAGATCAGCGTGCATCAACATCCCCTCGTCGCAAGTGTCGTTTGGTCTGCTCCTCCGGATACTTCGAGGAGATCTCGTCGTCCAGGCGGCGCCGCTCCTGGATCAAGGCATCCTGCTGTTCCGGGGCCAGGCCGGTCTGGCGAAGCCGGAGCGTGAGCTCCGCCCGGCGGCGGCGCAGCGGTCTCACCTCCAGCGTCCGGACCGCGCCGACGTAGGTGAGGTCCGGGTCCGGCGACCCGTACTTGGCCTCGATGCTGTCCAGCCAGGCCCAGGCCCGCCGCGCCGCCGGGGACAACTGCTCCAAGAATAGTCCGGAGCCGACGTTCTCGGGACTGCGACGGAGCGTCTCATAGACTTCCCGCAGCGGCTGGGTCTCGAACCACTCCGGGGGCACCTCGTCCGCGGCCCGCTCGAGCCAGGTCCGGTCCCGCATCAGCACCCGCAGCAGATCGCGCTCGGCGCTGAGGTCTTCGTGCCGCCGCCGTGAGCGGGGTCTCGGCGCGCCGGGACCGGCGACCCGCGCCTCCTGGCCCTGGCCGTCGGGGCCCGCCGAAGCCGCCGGCCGCGCGGCGGCCTGCTGCTGCAGCACCTCCCGGCTCACCCCGGTGCGCTCCGAGACCGTCTTCAGGTAGAGGTCTCGCATGATCGGGTCCGCCGTCGCCCGGATGGTCGGCAGCAGCCGATCGAGCGCGTCGCGCTGGTGCTCCACCCCTTCGAACCAGCCGCGTTGCTGGAGCAGCTGGAGCTTCCGCTCCAGCACGTCCATGGCGTCGTCCACCAGCGGCTCCAGCGCGGCTGCGCCGCCTCGGCGCACCAGCGTGTCGGGGTCCTCGCCCTCGGGCATCGTGGCCACGCGGACCCGCATGCCGTGGCGCAGCAGCTCGTCTCCGGCGCGGAAGGTGGCGCGGAGGCCCGCCGCATCGCTGTCGTAGAGCAGCACGGCGGCCGGCGCGAAGCGCCGGAGCAGCGAGGCCTGGTCTCCGGTCAGCGCCGTCCCCAGTGGCGCCACTACATGCTCGATGCCGGCCAGCGCCAGCCGGAGCACGTCGAAATACCCTTCGACCAGAATCACGCTCTCGGCCTTTCGGATCGCGTTCTTGGCCTGGTGCAGGTTGTAGAGCTGCTTGCCCTTGTGGAAGATCGGCGTCTCCGGCGTGTTCAGATACTTGGGCTCGCCGGGGCCAAGCAGACGGCCGCCGAACCCTGCCAGGCGTCCCCTGAGATCGTGAATAGGAAACAGGAGGCGGCCGCGGAAACGCGGGATCACCGTACCATCGTCCTTCCGGACGCTGAGGCCGGCCTCGAGCAGCGTCTCGTCCCTGATGCCCAGCTCGGCCATCGCCGCGAGGAAGGCGCGCCCCTTGGGCGCGAACCCGAGTCCGTGCACCTCGGCGGTCTCCAACGATACGTCCCGGCCCGCCAGGTACTCCCGCGCTTCCCTTCCCTCGCCCGCCTCGACCAGCCGCCGGGTGAACCAGTCCTGCGCGGCCGAGAGCGCCTCGTAGAGCGGCTCCCGCGGATCGGGTCCCGACCGGCCTGGGCGCTCGGGAATGACGATGCCCGTGCGCCGTGCGGCGTCCCGCACGGCGGTCGGATAGTCCATGCCGAACCGCTTCATCAGCCAGCTGAACACGTCGCCACTCTCGTGGCAGACGAAGCAGTAGTAGCGCCCCTTCTTGGGAATGACCGCGAAGTTGCGGTGGGTGCCTCCGTGGAACGGACAAGGCCCGCGGTAATCGGAGCCGGTCCGCTTGAGCTCCACCGACTCGCCGATGATCCCGACCAGATCGGCACTCTCGCGCACCTGGTCGATGGTCTCGTCGGGAATCATGCTCACGCGGAGAACTCCACGACGGTCACACCGGTCCCGCCCTGATTGCGCGGCGCGAAGGCATAGCTCCGGATTCGCTTGTCCCGGGCGACCACCCGGCGCACCCGCTCGCGCACGACGCCGGTACCCATACCATGGATGATGCGCAGGTAGGGTTGCTCCGCGAGCACCGCCGCGTCCACCGCGGCCAGCGTCGCCTGCTCCGCCTCGTCGCCGGTGAGGCCGCGAAGGTCGATCTCGAGCGATCTTTCCCCGGCCGGCGCCGGCTCCGAGGCGGGGGACTCGGCCGGCTTCCTGGGCTTTCCTCCGGGCAATACAGTGAGCCCGGCAGTCTCGGTCACCATCCGCATGGCGCCGAGCGCGACCACGGCCTTGCCGTCCGGGCGAAGCTCCAGCAGCTCGCCGGTCGAGCCGCCTGACAGCCGCACCCGGTCCCCTGTCGAGAGGCCGGACTCGGCGCCGGCGCCCCCGGCAACCGAGCTCTCCGCATCCTGGGCCGTGAGTCGCTCGCCCTGCTCCCGGATTCCCTCCTCCACCATCCGCCGCGCCTCGCGCGCCGCCGCGTCGTCGCCCGCCGCGCGTGCCGCAGCCACGGCGTCCTCGACCAGCCGGCGGGCATCCATCAGGTATCCCTTGGCCTGTCGCCGTCCCTCCCGCTCGGCCGCCTTCTCCCGGCGCGCCAGCTCCGCCGACCGGGCGACCTGACTCTCGGCCTCGGTCCGGAGCCGCGCCTCGAGGGCATCGAGCTCGATCGCGCGCTCGGCCTGACCTGCCTGCTCGGCGTGGAGCGCGCGCTGGCGCTCCTCCACCACGGCCAGCAGGGCGTCGAGGTTCCGCTCGGCGTCGGGCATGCGGGCCTCGGCGTCGGCCAGGATGTCGCTGGCCACGCCGAGCCGCCGGGCGATGGCGAGTCCGTAGGAGCGGCCGGGAACGCCTTTGACGAACCGATAGGTCGGCGTCAGCGTGGCCGCGTCGAACTGCAGCGACGCGTTCACCACGCCCCCGGTGTGGCTCGCCAGGTCCTTGAGCGCGCCCAGGTGCGTCGTGGCCAGGGTCAGGGTGGAGCGGCGGGTGAGCGCCGCGAGCGTCGCCGCGGCCAGCGCCGCCCCTTCGGCCGGGTCGGTCCCGCTTCCGATCTCGTCGAGCAGGACCAGCGTGGCCGCGTCGGCCCGGTCGAGCACCCGCCGCAGCATGGCGACGTGGGCGCTGAAGGTGGACAGGCTCC